>JARRKF010000140.1:0-10947 GCA_037388405.1 Ignavibacteriaceae bacterium
TTTTGTTGAGAGATAGAGATTCTAAGCAAATTAAACCTTCCGGACTTGGTTTAGGCTTGAGTGATACAAATTATTTCAATCAGACTCTCGAGGAGTATTCGGTTGAGTTGAAGAATAATGATACAATAGTCCTATACACTGATGGAGTTACAGAAGCAAAAAATGAAAACTTTGAAGATTTTGGAGACAAATATTTTTTGGATATTCTGCAACAAAGTAGTAATCTAAACGCACAGGAGCTTTCAAATAAAATAATACAGGAAATAACAGTTTTTTCAAGCAATCATGCACAGTATGATGATATAACTTTAGTTATTTTTAAGTGGCAACAATAATTTTTAAAAGGATGGAGTTTAAGCATGGCTGAATTCAGCACATCAATTAAAGAAAAAGGGGATGTAAGCGTTATCAACCTAAAAGGATATCTGGATGCTCACACTGCTCCGACGCTTGAGAATAACTTTTCACAACTGATAAAAAACGACAAATATAAAATTGTAGTCAACTTTGAAGACCTTGCTTATATAAGCAGCGCCGGGCTAGGTGTTTTTATGGCTTACATAGAAAGCATAAGGGAAAATAATGGTGATATAAAGCTCACAAACATGACCGACAAAGTTTTTAACATTTTTGATTTGTTAGGTTTTCCTTTGCTTGATGAGATTTATAAAAATGAAGACGAAGAAATAAAAAAGTTTAATGAGAGTTAAGAATTGAGTAGTCGCAAAAAAGAAATAGGGAACGAGCTTAGGGTAAAAAGCAAAACTGAGAATCTTTCACTTATAAGAGATTTCGTAAGTGATAAAGCTCTTGATGCTGGGTTACCTGTTGCTGTTGTAGAGAAAATTATGCTCGCTGTTGATGAGGCTTGCACGAATATAATTAAGCACGCTTATAAATCCTCGCCAGAGGGAGAAATAACATTAAATGTTGAATATGATGAGGAAAAGTTTACAATTACGATAATTGATTACGGTAAATCTTTTAATCCCGAAAGTATTCCTCAACCCGATCTTCAGAAATATTACCGTGAACATAAAGTCGGTGGGCTTGGTATTTACCTGATGAAATCCTTAATGGATGATGTAAAGTACACCTCAATTCCCGGAAAGTACAACCAGGTTCTCTTATCTAAAAACATTTCCAGTTCTTGAAAAATGATTGAAGCAAAAAGTTTAAAAGTAAAAAGAAACCTTACTGCTTTAATTGATTTTAGCCGGATAATAAATTCCAGTATTGATCTTGAATTCATTTTAAATAATGTTCTTCTTACTTGTCTTGGAAAGTTTTTAGCAACAAGAGGATTGATAGCTGTTAAAGAAAACGGAAAAATAATTTTGAAAAGTTCAAAAGGATTAGATAAAGAAATAACGGATAAATTTCCCGAACTTGAAGCAACACAGGAATGTATAGATGATACTGCTCTTATTTCTTATATGCAGGAATCCAATCTTAAGATAGCTGAAAAAATAAGTTCATCCGATGATTGCATTGGTTTGGTTTGTCTTGGTGAAAAACTAAATAAATCGGATTACACAGAAGACGACGTTGAATTTCTTGCTACAATATTAAATATCTCCGCAACTGCAGTACAGAATTCGATGTTGATAAACGAACTTAAAAAAGTTAACAGACAACTTGATTCAAGAGTACAACGGTTGAGTTCACTTTTTGAACTAAGCAAAGAATTTGGGTTATTCCTGGAATCTTCCAAAGTAATAAGACTGTTAATGTTTTCTCTGCTTGGTCAATTCCTACTTAAAAAATTTGCCTTAGTCCGGTTTGAAGATAATGAAATCGATATCCTCGATTCAAAGTTTGATGATCAAAAACTTCTTTCAGTAATTAATAAATATCAGCTTCAGGATAACCAGGAATCAATCGAAAAAGAAAAAATTGAAAAATCTTTTCCTGAGCTTGCTGAATTAGAGGTTCAACTGGTTGTTCCCATGCAGATTCACGGTAAAACCCGCGGACTAATTTTTTTGGGAGAAAGACCCGGTGGTAGAGAATATACTGACAGCGATGTTGAATTTATTTATTCAATCGGAAATCTTGCAATCATCTCGCTTGAAAACAATCGGCTTTTCCAGGAAGCGCTTGAAAAACAAAAAATGGAAGAAGATCTTTTAATTGCGAGAGACATCCAGCGAAATCTTCTTCCGCAATTCTTACCTGAATATGAAAAATATGATATCGCTGCTTTAAATGTTTCATCAAAACAGGTTGGCGGAGATTATTATGATGTAATTAAACTTGATGACGAAAAATTTTATATAGCTGTTGCCGACGTCTCAGGTAAAGGGGTTCCAGCTTCGTTAATGATGGCAAACATACAGGCATTTTTGCAAGTAATTTGCAGACAAGGGATAAAAATTGATGAAGCCACTGGAATGATAAATGACCTTGTCACCGCAAATACTTCCGAAGGAAGGTTCATAACTTTTTTCTGGGGATATATTAATACACAAAAAAATACTTTAACTTATGTTAATGCCGGACATAATCCCCCTTATTTAATCAGAAATGGAGAAATAATTAAGCTTGAGAAAGGCGGGATAATTTTAGGGGTGATGAAAACCGAGATTCCATATATTTTTGAGGAAGTGGAGCTTAAAGAGGATGATTTATTAATACTTTATACTGATGGCGTTTCGGAAGCGTTGAATCTTGATTTTGAAGAATATTCTGAGGAAAGATTACAGGAAGTCGCAAAGAGTCTTGTTCACAAAAATGCGGATGAAATTCTTAATGGAATTAAAGAAGATGTTCAGATTTTTACTCAAGGAAATGCACAATCAGATGATATAACGTTGATTGTAATTAAGGTGCGATGAAATTATGAAAAGCTTAAAATCATTATTGCTAAAATATCGTTCGAATATTATTGTCACTTTATCGCTGTTCCTTATTGGCATTGCCTTAATTAATATCTACTTCGCCCTTGAAGTTAATGTAAGAAGCAACGATGAATGTATCTGGCACCGTGAAAAAGTAGGTAAGGATAGTGTCGCCTTCGTTTTCACTTTTGTTAAAGTTGGAGGAGTAACCTGGAATGCTGGAATAAGAGATGGTGATGAGCTTCTTGAAAATGGAAAGATTATTACAACAAGAGTATATGTTAAAAAGTTAATTGAATTTGGATCCTTTGCAGGTGCTCTAAGTGCGCTATTCTGGATGTTGATTGCTTTCATTGTACTTACTGCAAAACCTGATGGCCGAGTTCAAAAATTATTTTATTTTCTTGGAGTCCTTGCAGTTCTAACCTCACTGAATTCTCATCTTCCAACTTACGGGAATTATAAAGAATTCTATAATTCCTATGGTATCCTTACAATAATAATAATTTCTTTGTGGGTAATTGGAATAAGTTTTGCTCCTTTCTTTATGAATTATTTCTTTTGGAATTTTCCTGATACTTTCAGGTTTGCCCGATTAAATTGGGTGAAAAAATCTGTATTTATTGCTCCGTCAGTCGTCAGTTTAGGTTTCATTACTATTGCAATTCTTATTTTTAGCGGAATTCTAATACCAGATGTTATTTATTACGCTGTTCGCCCCTGGCAATATATAATAATGGGGGCAAATGTTACCGCATGGATAGCTTTGTTAATTCAATATCGCCGATTGAAATCCAAAGAAGAAAAGAAACCTATTTTATTAATGCTAATTGCTTTAGCATTTGGTGGCGTTGTAACAATATACTCTGCTCAAATTGCACCTGCAATTTCTGATACAATTTTTAATTCACCTGAATATTATACACCGATAGTCTTAGTAGCGATTGTGCCACTAATTTTTGCATATGCTATCTTCAAATACCAATTAATGGATGTAAGTGTTGTAATTAGGAACACAATTGTTTATGGAAGTGCAACAGTTACGGTTGCAGCAATTTACTTCTTTGTAATCTACGTTGCTGGACAAAGTATAAGTTCTTTTCTTGGTGTTGAAAACCAGGGAATTGTAGCAGGCGTATTCTTTATAATATTTGCGCTTGTCTTCCAGTCAACTAAAAATAAATTTCAGGATTTTCTTACTAAGAGATTTTATCCTGAACAATTTGCTCACCAGCAGGTGTTAATGGATTTAAGTAATGAACTGGCAATTGTAGTCGGACTAGATAATATACTTCAGTTGATGAAAAAAACTTTTATTGATGCGTTGAAGATAACCACCTTCGGAATTTTAGTCCGTGATAAAGAAGGAAATCTTTCACTAGTTGACAGCGTGGGGATGAAAAATACAGAATGCAAAATTACGGAATCACGCATTTCATCATTCCTAAAAGAAAAGATGTTAACTACAAAGCATCCGGCCATTGAACAATCAGATTTCAAAATTGTTTTACCGGATGAAAAAGCAGATAATCTTGTAAATGAGGGAATCCATACTATTATCCCCATGATGGCTAAAGGAAAATTAGTTGGATTGCTTTTATTTGGTTTAAAGCATTCCGGTTCTCGTTTTGCTGGAAAAGATTTGGAGTTACTCTGGGCAGCTGCAAATCAAGCGGCTATTTCCATTGAGAATGCTCGTCTTTACAAAAGTGAAGTTGAGAAACAGAAAATTGAACGAGACCTTGATCTGGCAAGAAAAATTCAGCAGGGGTTATTACCGCAATGTATACCAAATATGCAGGGGCTTGACATTTGTGGCGAGATGATTCCTGCAATGCAAGTTGGTGGAGATTACTTTGATCTTATCCAGGTTTCTGAATCAAAACTTTTTGTAATAGTCGGTGATGTTTCCGGCAAAGGTCTTTCAGCCTCACTTTATATGACCAAGCTCCAAACAATGATAAAGCTAAGTTGTACGGACAATCGTACACCCAAGGATGTTTTAATTGAAGTTAACCGAAGAATGTACGAAGAACTTGACAGAAGCTGGTTTGTTACAATTACTCTTGCGTTGTTCGATATGGAGAGTAATACATTAAAGTTTTGTCGTGCAGGACATATGCCTGTAGTCGTTGCTACAAATGGAACCGTACAGTCATACAGAACGGATGGAATGGGAGTCGGAATGGAGAAGGGGATAATTTTCGAAAAGTCATTGGTGGAAGAAGTTGTAAAACTGCAGCCCGGACAAATTTATGCGTTCTTTACAGATGGTGTAACCGAAGCAATGAACGAACAGAGTGAATTATTCGGAGATGATAATCTAAATTCAATTCTAAAAAATAAAACTCTATCCCGATCTGCAGATATAGTTAATGAAATCTGGTCTTCAGTTAAAACCTTCCGGGGCACTGCCGAAGTTAATGACGATATGACAATGGTTGTAGTGAAAATTAATTAAAAGTTAATTTTGACAATTTTTTAACATTCAAATTTTTCTCCCTTCAATTAATTACTTGTTAATTGCCAACAATAGCTAATCGATCATTTTAATTTTTCTTACCTTGTATATTAACTATCAATTAGTTTACGGATTAGAATAACAGAAGGAGTTTAAGATGAAGCCACAAAATTATTTTATATCTGTTTTAGTTATTACTATTCTTTACTGCGCCACCATAAATTCACAGAGTGATTTAACATCATTTCAATCAAAAGTTGCTGAAATTTACAAGGGAAATATCGAGGATGCAGCAGATTATATCGCTGAATTCCCTACTAATGCCGAAGCAGATGAAACACTAGGTGAATTGAATTCTGTATCAGAAGAGATAAGAGCAATGTTATATGGTGAGATTCAGGCAAATCCGGCTCGGATTAATGATATCAATAGCTATTTACTTGAAGTATATCGGACGACTGAAATTTTGCAATGGAATCTTCTCCACATTTATGAACACCAAAGTATAAATCTGTTACCCGGCGAAGGAATAAAACTGACGTTAAAATCATACTGCTTAAACCACGAAGCTGCAAGTCCTGCACCGGATGAATTTTACTACGTTGACGAAATACCATCTGATAAAACAGAATGGCTTACTCCTCTTTTGAATTATATTAATGAACGACCAGAGAATGATTATCCGGTACAGGGATTAATATGGAATATGAATAAGGGGGTTGCTTTTAACGATTTGCCATCAGATCAGAAGGAGTTATTAAGTTCAGCTATCCCAGATGCAGAAGATAAATATGGTAAAGATATTATTGATAAAGGTGTGGAGGAGGTTATTGATCTGTTTGGTAAAAAAGTAAAAAAAGAAGTTGAACCAGTCTCAGATGCAATTGAAGTTATTGATGATATCTCTAAAATAGAATCTGATTTAGAAAACAGAATATCAAAACTCAAATTAATTCTTCCGCAAAATGATACTTATCAGTTAAAAAACGGACTTCTTGTACGAGCACAATCAACTGGTTCATATAAATCAATAATTCTTACAATTGTAAATCCCCGGATAAATGATGTTGGATTTAACTCCTCTCTACAGAGAAAATTTAATTTTGCTTCTATTGACAAATACGAAAAGACATTTGACTTGAAAGAATTTTTCCAATTAAGCATTCCTGCATATAAACCTGGTAAATGGGGAGATCGATTGAAAAAAGCAAAAGGTTTTTCTGAGAAATGTTTAGACGCGAAAGAAAAATTACAGAATCTTGAGGACTTTGTGGATGACCCCGATGGTTATGTAAAAGGAAGAGGATTTGACGAGGGGCTTGATGTTTTTCAGGCGGGTATTAAAGGAAATAAGGAAGCTGAAACGGCATTTGAACTGTTGCGATTTTACGTTTAAACCAGGAAGAAATGATGTTCAACCACTGGAACCGGTATTTGGGTGTGGATGATTTTCATAAGAATAAAAAATTGTTCTAATCAAATATGAAATTAATTTCAAAGCTTGTTAATTGTTCTGCGTTTGAGTTTAACTTTTATTGTGGACTAAATATGCACAGAATCTTTAAAAGTCTTCTGTTTATAATATTTTTTTCACCAATATTATTTTGTCAGTCATTCAATTCTATATCAGGAATGACTAAGAGCAACTTTAATTTTGTCATCGAACAGCAAAGCTCATCAGGATTAACAATCAACTTTTCAATTGAAGAAAGCTTAATAAAAGAAGTTATTAAAAATAAGAATCCCGATTTACTGCAAGTAAGCAAGTATCTTGCAATTCCCAATGGAGCGTTGCCTTCAGTTGAAATTATTTCTTCAAGTCAAATAACATTTCAAAATATTGATTTAGTGAATCATTTGGTTAATACGAATAATCTGGTTAACATTTTGGGAACAACTAAGATAAGAGGAATGGAAGCGGTAATGCTTGAATTGAAACCATTCAAATATTATTCTGCATCTGGAAAGTTAGTTGTCTTCAATAAACTAAAATTAAGTATTACTTTTTCTGGTGGGGACGGAAGTTTTGGTGGATATCGATTGAGAAACCGATGGTGGGATCAAATTTATAGTTACGTTTTCCTTAATCATTTATCTCTTCCGACAATGGAATATAAGTTTGTTGCTGATTCCATAGATGACGGATATGAATATGTCATTATTACTCCTGACAATCCTGATTATCTATCCTGGGCAGATTCTCTCAGAAATTTCCGAACACTTCAAGGTATCAACACAGGAATTGTAACATTAAGTGAAATAGGAGGCAACGATGCAACTCTCATTGAAAACTTTATTAACGAAGCTTACAATACCTGGGTAATTCCACCCGCCGCAATTTTGTTTTTAGGAGATTATGGAAATGGTCCATCAAACGGGAATGGAATAATTTCTCCGGTGTATAACGGTTATTGTGTTTCTGATAATATTTACGGTGATGTTGATGAAGACGAGCTGCCGGATATTATTGTTTCCCGTATTACAGCACAAAGTGTTAATGAGTTAGAATCGATTATAAGTAAAATTATAAATTATGAACAAACGCCACCTTCATTTCTAGATTTTTATGATCATCCACTTTGCGTCAGCGGATGGTCTTCTACCGGCGCTTTTGTTTTATGCTCAGAGGTGATTTTCGGATTTTACGAAAATGTGTTAAACAAAGTACCCTTCCGACAATATTCCGGTTATATTGGAGGACCTCCAACTGCTTGGCCTACTGATGCTTATTCAAATTCATTGTTACAGATTTTTGGTCCAAATGGGCTTGGCTATGTCCCGGCTACACCTTCATATTTAACCAATTGGTCCGGAAGCTCTTCAGGAATTAATGACGCTATAAACAACGGGACTTTCGCTATTTATTATCGCGGACAGGGAAGTGAAACTAGCTGGGCTGAACCTGTTTATACAGTAAGCGATCTCTCGGGATTAAATAATTTCTATCCTCCATTTATTGCATCCATAGCTCCGCTTACAGGTAAATTTAATTATGGTAACGATTGTCTTGCCGAAGCATTCCTCAAACATCCCGATGGAGCAATTGGAGTTATCGCTGCTACAGAAATAACCTATTCATTTGTAACCAGCGATTATGGATGGGGACTTTACGATTATTTGTGGCCTGAGTTTTTACCAGGAGTACAGACATCACTTCCTTACTGTGGAGTAATGCCTGCATTTGCAAATGCAGCAGCTAAATATTTTTTACAGTCTAATAATTCACCATATTATAATCAGCAACAAAAAGAACTGACGTATCATCTCTTTCATTATTTTGGTGATGCATTTAGTACTATATATACTGAATTACCTCGATATCTGACAGTAAGTCATGATACAATTATTACACCCGGGCAAACCAGTTTTAATATTTCTGCTGATGAGAATGCATTGATTTGTTTGACTGTAAATAGTGAGATTATTGCTGTTGAAACAGGAACAGGATTACCTCTTGATATTATAATACCTCCACTATCGGAAGGAGATACAATACTTGTAACGGTTACAAAACAAAATTATTACAGATATTCAAAAGCTGTATCAGTACAATCACCAAATGGTATTGATGAGAATGAAGATATTCGAGTAGTTAATTTCGCTCTCTATCAGAATTATCCGAATCCGTTTAATCCAGTAACATCAATTAATTTTTCTATACCAGATGAATCGATAGTTAATTTGAAAATTTTCAATGTTCTTGGGAAACAGATTTTAACTTTAGTAAACGAAAATCTATCAAAGGGAAATTATATAGTTGAATTTAATGCTTCCGAATTACCCAGTGGAATCTATTTTTATAGATTACAGGCTGGTTCTTTTGTTGAAACGAAAAAAATGACGTTAATGAAATAGTGGTCAAATATTAACAAAAATCTTAGAATCACTGGTTAATCAACAAACTATTTTTACAGGAGTTATATCTATAGCTAAGTAAATGATTTTTCTTATTTACTTTAAAGATAATTTTAACGAACTTTGTAAAACAGTTGCAATATTTGTTAGTCGCACTTACTTTAAGAATTAAATAATATGCTTACATTAGCAATCTTTGGGGAATTAGAAATGCTTATTAGTAATCTGCAGTTGCATTTCATTTTCACATCTCTAATAAATTCTTCTTATCAATTGAAACTGTAAGCTGAAAATTATAAACCGTATTACTTTCCAAACTGCAGATAGGAAGTAATCTAATTTTAGGGAGGAAAAAGTGGAAAAAATATCTACTCTTTCAACCAGATCAGTTATAACGATTCTCCTACTCCTACTATTTGCTTTCACAACTCAATCACAGGTTATAAATTATCAGGATAGTTGGGGAGAATCAGGTTTTACCCTGGTTACCGAAAATCCAGGTGGTGTCCAACTTAATTTTTCAATAACCCAGTTTCAAATGGATGATATTGAAGTTAACGGAGCGATGATGAAATCGGTTCATATTCCGGGAGCTTTCTTACCTAATGATGAAGGAAAACCAGATTTACCCGGAATATCCAGATACATCGCAGTTCCACAGGGTGCTGATGTTTCATTCAATATAATTGCATCCAGAACTGATCAATATATGAACGTTGATGTAGCTCCGGCACCTCGCATTCCGCTTGATACAGATACCGGTCCGCTTCTGTATAATAAAGATTTGCGTGTATACAACAGGAATAATTTTTATCCTGAAAGTCCGGTGATTATATCAACACCAAAAAAAGTAAGAGGTGTTGATGCAAGAATAGTCGGCATTACACCATTTCAGTATAATCCTGTAACCAAGGAACTCATAGTCTATAGAGATATTAAAGTACAGATTACTTTCTCTGGTGGCAACAGTCATTTCGGAGAGGATAGATTAAGAAGCAGATGGTGGGATCCAATGCTTGAGAGTATCTTTCTTAATTATGCTTCTTTACCTAAAGTTGAATATAAAACTAATTCAGAATCACTAACAGAAGATTTTGAGTACTTAATAATAACTCCGGATAACGCTGATTATTTAGCTTGGGCTGATACAATTAAGAACTGGAGAACCACGCAGGGAATAAGAACAGGTATTGTTACACTGACGCAAATAGGTGGTAACAACGCAGCTCTGATTGAAGATTACATTGACAACGCCTATAATACCTGGGATATCCCACCAGCAGCTGTTTTATTTCTTGGTGATTATGGAACGGGGAGTGCAACAGGTTACACAATGGTAGTGCCGGTTTGGGATGGCTATTGTATTTCCGATAACCTTTATGCTGATGTTGATGAAGACGAACTTCCTGATATTGTCCCAGCTAGATTAGTTGCAAATAATTATTCTCAAATGGAAATAATGGTTCGTAAGTTTATTGATTATGAAACGCAGCCTCCAACAAATCCAACTTTTTATTCAAACCCGATTATAGCTGGTGGATGGCAGTCTGATCGTTGGTTTATTCTCTGTGCAGATGTTTGTCATGGATATTTAGAATATCAGCAATCAAAAACTCCCCCAAGAGAATATGCAGGTGGAAGCGCAGGTACTTCTTATTGGTCTACGAATCCAAACACAAGTCAGGTAGTAAATTATTTTGGTCCTAATGGATATGACGAGGTCGCATGGTCCCGGCGCGCTGGCGCACTGACCAAGCGCCTGACGGTCCGTGGTGCCGGGTGCTGGTCCTA
>JARRKF010000141.1:0-4419 GCA_037388405.1 Ignavibacteriaceae bacterium
ATAAGATAGAGTTAGAATAAGATTTAGAGTAAGAGTAAGAAATTCTGATCTTGCTCTTACCCATACTCTTTCTCTTACTCTTTGTCCTTTTTCTTAACAAGAAGTGAAAGAATAACAGATCCGGTTAGAACAGCTAAAATAATTATCAGCGAAATCTCAGTCGGAATGTGATAAAAATCTGAGATCATCATTTTCACACCAACATAAAATAAAATTATTGCCACACCGTATTTCAAATAAACAAATAAATCAACAACGCCAGCCAGCGCAAAATATAATGCTCGCAATCCCAGTATCGCAAAAATATTGGAAGAGATAATAATAAATTCATCTTTTGTAATAGCTATTATTGCAGGAATGGAATCAACAGCAAATACAATGTCCGAGGATTCAATTAAAAGGAAAGTAATGAACATCGTGGTTGCGTAACGCTTACCACCTTCTGTAATAAAAAATTTTCTTCCTTTATAATGAGGGGCAAAGCTCAAATGTTGTGACGCAAGTTTAACCAGCCAGTTATGTTCAACATCAACTTTATGCTCACCCCCGAAAGCCATTTTGTATGCAGCATAAAGAAGAATCAGAGCAAATACATAAATAATTGGTTCAAAAAGTTTTATTAAGCTAACTCCGGCTACTATAAAAATTATTCTGAAAACTATGGCACTTAAGATTCCCCATTTTAATACGTGAGGCTGGTTTTCAGGTTTAACATTCATCACCTGAAAAATCAAGAGGAAAACAAAAAGGTTATCGACTGATAAAGATTTTTCAATCAGATAACCTGTCAAAAATTCTATTGCTTTCTGTTTACCAAGATCAAAATAAAGAAACACTTTGAAGAGGAGAGACGTAACTATCCAGATTGCGCTCCAGATTAAACTGGCTTTCAGGGTGATCTTGCCGGTTCGTCTTTCGCTAACATAAAGATCGATATAAAAAAGTATAGCAACGATCGCCCAGAATACGATCCAATCGGAAAATTCTCTTCCCACAAGTTATCTTAATTATGGTAGTAATATTGCAGCAGCAATCACAGTAGTCCACAATCCGTTTTTATCACCTTCAGCAGACTGTGTTATATTGAAAGTTTTTACAATCTTACCTGACATTTTATAAATATCTTCTCGTTCGTTCCAGTCGGTATCCATATTAAATTCTATTCCAAGAGTTGTGGCAAGCATAGTGGCAGCAAGATCTTCTGCATATTCTCCGGCAACTTTTTCAGTTTGCCCGTAGGGATGATGTTCGGATAAGTAACCATAAGCATTTTTATCTGTCGGAAGTGCAACACCAAGTGAAGCAGCAACTAATCTGTTAGGTTCATTAGTTGAATTCCGTGCAATAACTGCATGCACAATCTGACCCGGCTCAATTTCCTTAACACCTTCATCAATAGTTACTCTTTTACAGTTTACGGGAAAAATACTACTTACTGATACAAGATTGCACATCTCTATTCTTGCCGATCTGAGTGCTAGCTCAAATGAAGTTAAATATTCTTTGCTTCTGCCAACACCTTTGGTAAAAAAGATTTTTGTAGGTCTGTACAATTTAGTTCCCTCCTTAAGTTACATAACAAATTTAATAAATTTTCTTTTACCGACTTTAAGAATCATTCCGTTACTTAATTTCGTCTTAAAGTTTGGATCGGTAATTTTATTGCTGTTAACTGAAACCCCTCCCTGAATGATTAGTCTTCTTGCCTCACCCCTTGATGGAGCAAAATTAACCTTAATGATTAAATCTAATATATTAAATTCTGAATTGTTATTCTCAATCATGAATTCTTCTACTTCATCCGGCACTTCTTTCTTTATAAAAATCCTGTCGAACTCTTCTTCTGCTTGTTTTGCTGCTTCTTCGTTATGATACATTCTTACAAAAGTTCTCGCAAGTTTTCTTTTTATATCTCTCGGATTGATCTTCGGGTTGTCAAGCTGCTTTTTAATTTCTTTTAATTCTGATGATGAAATATCAGAAGCAAGTTCAAAATAAATGTAAATAAGATTGTCGGGTATCGAAAGAGTTTTGCCATAGATCTCTTTAGGAGATTCAGAGATACCAATATAGTTATCATAAGATTTACTCATCTTCTCAACGCCATCTGTTCCAACAAGAAGCGGCATTGTTAATATAACTTGTGGTTCCTGTCCTTCTTCTCTCTGAATATCTCTTCCTACCAGTAAATTAAATTTTTGATCGGTTCCACCAAGCTCAACATCACTTTTAATAGCAACAGAATCCATCGCTTGTGCAAGAGGGTAGAGGAGTTCGTGAATGCTGATTGGTTCATTAGCTTTGTATCTTTTTGTAAAATCGTCCCTTTCGAGCATTCGTGCAACAGTATATTTTGCAGCGAGTTTAATTACATCCTCAAAGCTCATCTTTCCGAGCCACTCAGAGTTGTAAACAATTTTGGTTTTCTTTGCATCAAGAATTTTTGATGCCTGCTGAAAATAAGTCTGACCGTGTTCCCTCGTTTCTTTCAAAGTCAGAGCGGGTCTTGTGGCACTTCTACCAGATGGATCACCAATCATTCCGGTGAAATCACCAACGATAAGTATTGCCTGATGCCCGAGTGATTGAAACTGTGCTAGCTTTCTTAATACTACTGAATGACCGATATGAAGGTCGGGTCTCGATGGATCGCAGCCAAGCTTAATGTTCAGTGGCTTTCCCTCTCTAAGTGATCGTTCAAGCTTTTTAACTAATTCCTCTTCAGGAATAATTTCACTTGTCCCTCTTTTAATGAGGTCCATCTGTTCGGAGATTGGGGGAAAGGATAATTTAGTTTTCAATTTAATATAGTACCTGCATAATAAACTATTTTAAGTGATAAAAAGTATTGGTGTATGTTTGTATGAATGTATGTTCTATTTAATTCCATAATTTTCAATTATTTCTCTGAGCAAATAGTCATTCTTCCATTCTTCTTTTGATTTCAATTTCTTTATATAACTCATATTTAATTTTATAAGTTTATTTTCAAGAGAATAATGCTTTGCATCATATTGTTTGAACCAATCAATATCTATTTCTCTAGCATTAGTTAAAGTGAAAATTTGCGAATAATTTTCGCCAAGTGAAGAAAGTGAAATAGCTAAGTATTGAATGTTCTCCTTAAGTGATCTTCTGCAATATCTCTCTGCGATATTAGATTGAACCGAAAAAACTGAATCTTCAATTTGGGCTTTAACCTTATAAGAAACATTATCCAGTGTTTTCAACTTATCTTTAACAAAATGATATAGCTTAACCGCTTCTTTCCAAACCTCAAGATCTCTGTATCCACGATTTATATTTTTATTCAGTTGTGATAATTCTTTTAATTCATCTCTCATTTCAAACAATAATTATTAAAGAATAAAAACAAATCTCATTTCATACATCCATTCATCCATACAATCATACAGCCGGTCATTAATTGTCAGTATTTTATTCTTCTTACTTGTTCTCGTTGAAAATCTTTTTTCGCAATGTCTCTGCGCTTGTCATAAACTTTTTTACCCTTAGCAAGCGCTAATTCAACTTTTACTCTACCATTCTTAAAATATAATCTCAGCGGAATCAAAGTTAATCCTTTTTCTTTGGTTTTACCAATGAGTTTTCTAATCTCGCTTCTATTTAAAAGAAGTTTCCTTTCTCTTCTTGGGTTGTGATTATTAATGTTTCCCTGAGTGTACTCACTTATGTGTGCATTAACCAGCCAGACCTCACCGTTTTCAATTTTTGCATAACCATCAACAAGATTTGCTTTTCCTTGTCGAAGTGATTTCACTTCAGTTCCAACTAAAACAATTCCTGCTTCATATGTTTGCAGGATGGCATATTCGTGAGTGGCCTTACGATTTACTGTAATATTTTTTTCTTGATCTGTCTGTTGCATAATATTTTAAAAACAATGCAAAAATTGTCTTAATTGTAATGAATAGCAACAGATTTAGAAAAAGAATTGTAAAAAGGGTAGAAGTTAAAAGTAATTCTACCCTTATATAGTTTTTAACTGATTACTAAAACATTTGCTTTGAATTAACTTTCCTATTCTTAAATACGATAGTAATCTTTTTGTACTTATTCACCCACCATAAAAATCTAACCCACTCAGGTTTTTGTCCTTCTTTTCCAATTAGCTTTACCACTTCCTCATATGTTTTGTTATACGTCATCGGACCCTCGGGACCGTTACAAGCTTCTTTTAATGTTTCGTATCCGTTTATTTCTCCTTCTTTAAGCATTGTGCTGGTTGTTGAGTAAGAATTAATTTTTCCATTGATCCACTCAACCTGTAAGTTATTATCAGGCCAAATGTAGATTAGAGTTGTATCAAGAGTTCCTTCCACACCAAATATTTTTTCTACCTCTTCGAAAGTCATTCCCAGATCTACTTTACGGTAGTCCTTTTCATTTACAAATTTT
>JARRKF010000142.1:0-4419 GCA_037388405.1 Ignavibacteriaceae bacterium
AAAGTGACTGAATTCTGTGAGCCTAAAGAAATCCATTCATCACTCAAGCCGGATAGCTTATACCTAAATTGGATTTTATCCGGATTAGTAAAATCTAAAGATGCAAATTCTAAAGTAATCGTGTTCTGATTCGGCTCCAGGTCAAGTTCTCCGATTTGAGGATTTACATAAAATAAATCTCCATCTTCATTTTTAATTTTGATTGATGTGATTTCAATAGGAGGATTGAAGCTGCTAAATTTCAATTCGCCCGGTGAAAAGTAAGTGAGTCCATTCAATCCGCCGAAGTAAATGGTTCCATTATCAGATTTGAAATAAACCGACGGATTAAAGACGTCTCCCTGTAATCCATCTTCTTCATCAAAATTTACAAAGGAATTTTTATCCGGAATAAACCGACTTATACCTTTATTTGTACTTACCCAGAAAGTTTCAGGGTTTTCCTGAACGATTCCAAATATAACATCACCCGGAAGTCCATCTTTTTTATAAAAATGTTTGAAGCTTTTTGTTTTGAAATCGAACTTATTTAAACCGCTAGCAGTACCAAACCAATAATCACCTCTAGAATCTTCAAGTATGGAATAAACATAATTATTGCTCAAACCTTTGGGATTATTTTTTTGCTGAACGAACGAATTGATTATTTTTCCTTCGGAATTTAGTTGATATACGCCGCCATATGTTCCAATCCACAAATCATTTCTACTATCTGCATAAATTGTAATGATAAAATTTGCTTGTTCGTGTTCTGGTGTATTTATTAGAGAGTAAGGTATTAAGTTTTTTTGATTTAAGTTGTAGCAAAGGAGACCGCGATTGTAGGTTCCTATCCAAAGAGTACTGTCAGTGTTGAAGCAAAACGCTGTGATGGCATTTCCTTCAATTTCATTTTTTTGCTCTTTTGAAATATTAATATTTTCGAAGCGTTTCTTATCCAAATCATATTTTAATAGAGTTCGATTGGTTCCGATCCACAAATTGTTTTTATTAGTAACTAATGAATAAACTGTTGAACCTTCTTTATCAGGGAGAGTTATAATAGTATTTTCTTCTTTTTCAGGATTAAAAACTTGGATTTTTTTACTATAGGAACCAACGAATATATTTCCTTTGTTATCACCAGTAATTGCTGTGATGCTTTCTTTTAAAAGAGATTTTGAATCTCCTGCAATTTGTGGAAAGCGTTTAAAGTTGGCTGGAGTCAAAATAGCTTTTGTAATTCCTTTGTTGTAAGATGAAATCCATAAGAGACCTGATTTATCAACAAGAACTCTGTTTACAAAATTTCCTGCAATTGAATATTTATCAGAACCGGCGGTAAACTTTTTATATTCCCCAGTCTCTGAATTTAATTTGATGAGTCCATTGTTAGTGCCAAGCCAAAAGAATCCTTTCTTATCTTCTGCAATCGATGTAATACTATTTTTAATATCAGAATTAAATTGAATAAACTTTTGCTCATTCGGATCGTATTTCTCCAAACCGGATGAAGTTCCAATCCACATATTGTTTTTTGAATCTTTGAATATTGAGTGAATGAAATTCATTGCTGAAGTCTTATTGTTTTCTTCCCTTAAATCGAATTGAAGAACGTTTCCTGTCTCAAGATTTAATTTTGTTAATCCCCTTGAATGACCAATCCATAAAAAATTATCATCAGCCAGCAGACAGTGAATAGAAGGTAAAAGATTTTTGGAGTCAGCTAATTTCAGATCAGTTTTTTTGAATAATCCGGAAAATGGATCATAACTTTGTAAACCTTGTGAATTAGTACCGATCCAGATCTTTCCTTTATTGTCTTCGCAAACGCTCCAGATTATATTTTCCGCAACTGATTGAAGATTAGTAGGATCGTGAAGAAAGCGAGTAAACTTATTAGTGTTCACATTAAATTTATTTAATCCGCCTCCCCAGGTTCCGATCCAAATGTTTCCTTTGCTATCTTCAAACAAAGAAATAATGTCATTAAAAGAAATTGATGTTGAATCTTCCGGGTTGTATTTATACGTGACGAAATTTTCGCCATCATATCTTACAAGACCGTACATTGTCCCGAACCAAAGAAATCCTCTGCTATCCTGTAACAAATCATAAGTTAAGTTGAGGGCTACTCCTTTATCCAGAGGAAGCTGCACAAATCTCGGCTCAAAATTTTGCGCGAAAGAACTGCTGAATAATGCAAGAATGATTATTAAAGTTTTTATTCGATTAACTGATCTCATTTCAATTACCTGAAATTCTTAATGCTTTGAACCTAAAAATATCCTTATCTTTCATAAAAATGAATCACTCAAATTGGGGGAGATAAAGGAATCTTTTCTGAATATGACTAAATTTTGAGTGTAGAAATCTAACATTGCGGAAAAATATTATGGATTCAGTTTTTAAAGAATACTTCTATCCCGAATCAATTTGCGTTGTTGGGGCATCCTCAAAACCAAAATCTCTCGGTTATGAATTAACAAAATCAATTAAACAGTACGGCTACACCGGAAAGCTTTTTCTAATTAATCCCAAATCTGACGAGGTGCTTGGTTTTAAATGCTATCCTACAATTAATGATGTAAAGGAAAAAATTGATCTTGCAATAATAATGGTTCCGAAGCAGTTTGTTCAAGATTCAATAAAACAACTAATCGAAAAGGGAACAAGAGCACTAATTCTTATTACTGCTGGTTTTAAAGAAACCGGGAAAGAAGGTGAAGAGGAAGAAAAAAGAATTCTCGAACTTGTTAAAAAATCCGATGCCCGATTGGTTGGACCGAATTGTATGGGAATTATAAATACGTTATCTGAAATAAAGATGAATGCAACGTTTGTTGCAGAGCAGCCTCGAAACGGAAAAATGGCTTTCTGTTCACAAAGTGGTGCAATTGGTGCTGCTGTTCTGAATTCGTTGAGAGAAACAGATATTCGATTTTCACAATTTATAAGTGTTGGTAATAAAGCAGATGTTACAGAAAATGATCTTCTCGAATTTTGGGAGAAGGATAAAAATGTAAGTGTCATAACATATTATCTGGAAAGTTTCGAAGCGGGTGAAAAGTTTTTAAGATATTTTATAGATGGAAAAGTCTCAAAACCGGTGATCATTCTAAAAGGTGGGAAAACATCCAGTGGAATTAAAGCTGCTTCTTCTCATACGGGAGCTTTGGGAAGCAGCGATAAAGTCGTTGAAGCTGTGCTACAGCAGTTTGGAATAATTCGAGCTGATGATTTGAATGATATGTTTAACACTGCAAAAGGTTTCGAAGATTTCCCGATGCCGAATGGTAATAAAGTTGCTGTGGTAACAAATGCCGGAGGACCAGCAATACTGACGGTTGATACGGTGGAAAAAAATAATTTAACTCTTGCAGAACTTAGTACTGAAACAAAATCAAAACTCAGAGAAATTGTTCACCCGCAGGGAAGTGTTAACAATCCTGTTGATCTTCTTCCTGGCGGTACTGCTGAGCAATTCAAGCAGGTGAATGAAATTTTAATCGAAGATAAAAATGTTGATGCTATTATTTCTGTTTTTGTAGAACCGATTATGGTGCCTGCTTTGCCGGTAATTGAAGGAATAAATGAAATCGAAAGTAAGAAACCAATTTTTCAGGTTGTCATGCCTCTTCCTGAATTCTGGGATCAATACAGAAAAGAATCGAAAACAAAACGATCACTCTTCAGAAGACCTGAAGATCCTGCAGTCGTAATTGGTAATATGTTGAAGTTTAAGAATAAGCCATCAAATGAAAACAGGGTTGATTCTAAATCAACAAATATTAAAGAAATCAAATTTGAAAACGGAAAATTTCTTTCGCAGGAAAATGTAATAAAAATATCAGATAATTATAAACTGCCAATAGTCAAAACTCAACTTTTCAATTATGATGGATTGAAAAATGCAGAGCTGAAGTATCCTGTTGTTCTAAAAGCTGTTGGGGAAAAAATTATTCACAAGTCTGATTTGAAAGGTGTTGTACTTAATATCAAAGACAAAAATGAATTGCTAAAACAAGCTGATGAAATGATTAAAAACTTTAAACAAAAAGATTTGAAACTTGACTCTTTCCTCATACAACCATATATCAGTACAAAGTTTGAATTGCTTGTTGGTGGTTTCCGCGATCCGAGTTTCGGTCCGATGGTAATGTTTGGAACAGGAGGTAAATATGTTGAATATGTTGACGATACTGTGATTCGTTCTGCGTATCTAACTGATTTTGACATTGAGGAAATGATAAATAAAACTAAAATCGGAAAGATTATTCAAGGTGTTCGCGGAGAAGAATCAGTTGATATGAGTAAAATTAAAAATACAATCAAATCGGTAGCACAGATGATGCTGAATCATAAAGAAATTACAGAATGCGATTTAAATCCGCTTGTGGTTACTGAAGATAATAATATTTTTGCAGTGGATATCAGAAT
>JARRKF010000143.1:0-4410 GCA_037388405.1 Ignavibacteriaceae bacterium
TAGCAACCGAGGTTGTCCTGATAAACCACGATTCTCTTGCATAATAAATCACTGGCACATCCTGATTTCGCCAACTAAAAGGATAAGTGTGTACTATCGTTTCTTTTTTATAAAGCTTGCCTTCTTTTTTAAGTTTTATGATAATGTCCGTATCAGCATCTTTCACAAACTGACCTGCAAAATCTGTTACTTCGGAAGTGAATTTGCCACCGCGATCAACAGGTTGCAGCATTGGAAGATTATATTTCTTTGAAAGATCGTAGTCATCAGCACCGAATGCAGGTGCAATATGCACAATTCCAGAGCCAGTATCTGTGCTTACAAATTCACCAAGACAAACAAAGAAAGCTTTCTTATTAGGTATTACATAAGGCAGTAGTTGTTCAAATTCTTTTCCTTCAAGATCACTACCTTTCATTTCTTCAAGGATTTCATATTCACCTTCTAAAACAGAAAGAAGTTCTTTAGCAAGAATAATTTTCTTATCCTTGTTTAAAACCTTTACATAGTCAACTTCGGAACCGACTGCAAGCGCAACGTTTGAAATTAGAGTCCATGGAGTTGTCGTCCAAACTAGGAAATATTCATCTGCATCTTCAAGTTTGAAAAGAACATAAACGGAAGGATCTTTTGTTTCTCTATAACCAAGCGCGAGTTCAGCCATTGAGAGAACTGTTTCAGATTTTGGATCCTGAGGAACGATTTTATAATCTTTATAAATCAATCCTTTGTCGTAAAGAGTTTTAAGTGCCCACCAAACTGATTCTATGTAATCATTAGTCAAGGTTACATAAGCAGACTTAAGATCGACCCAATAACCCATTCTTTCAGTCATTTTTTCCCACAGATCAAGATAAGTAAAGACTGATTCACGGCAAGCCTGATTATATTTTTCTAGACCGAACTTTGGGACTTCACTTTTGTTTTTGATTCCTAATGATTTTTCGACTTCTATCTCAACAGGAAGACCGTGCGTATCCCAACCGGCTTTTCTTTCAACACGATAGCCTTGCATTGTTTTATATCTGCAAACAAGGTCTTTTAAAGTCCTCGACATTACATGATGAATTCCCGGTTTACCATTTGCAGTAGGCGGACCTTCATAAAAGATAAAAGATTTTTCAGGAGAACGTAGCTCAACACTTTTCTCAAATACTTTTTTCTCCGACCAAAACTTTAAAATGTTCTGCTCGATTTCCGGAAATTTTATCTTTTCTAATCCTTGCTTATACATTCAGCTTAACCGATCTCTTCATACCTTTTAATTAATTCTCTTTCTGTTTGAATAAACTCTTTGAGTTCACGTTCAATTCGTTCTTTTAATAAAACTGTGTTTTTAGCTGAAGCTTCAGCATCATTAATAATTTTTTCTGCTTTCAAACTAGCTTCTTTCATTAATAAGGCTGATTCTTTTTTTGAATCTACAGCAGTCTCTTCTAAAACTTTCACCTTTTCATTAAGGATGACGGCTTCACTTTCCCTTTTTAATACTTCTTGAATCGCCATACCAAAAATTCCCATCGCTCCCAAAGTAATATTTCTCAAACTGAAAAGAATGAGGTTTTCAGTGAGAAGTTCAAACGTTCCAAAATATTCATTAAAGAAAATTATTGTAGCTACGCTGATAATAGTAACCGCAACGATTACTGCGAAGACCACTTTTCCGCCCAGTTGCCATCCGAGTGATTTATTAATATACCATCCACATGCAAAACACAAAACAGACATAACAAACAAGACATCTAAGTTTCTATCGCCAAAATTAAAAAGAGATGTGTTTAGAAAGATTGAAGCAAAAATCAACAGACCCAAAAGGAAGGGCACGCTGTATTCGGCAAAATATTTTTTCATTTCAGCCTCTTAATTAATTCTTTCATAATTAATGTCATCTTAGGTTCAGCTTGCATAGCAGTGGCTATTATTTCTTCAACATTAACAAGTTTGAGTGAATCCGGAAAACATTCATCAGTAACAATACTTATTCCGAGAACTTTCATTCCCATATGATTTGCTACAATATTTTCCGGAATTGTTGACATCCCGACAACGTCCGCACCAGCAGCTCTCAGGAACCTGTATTCAGCTTTCGTTTCAAGGTTAGGTCCGGGAACGGCAACGTAAACTCCTTTCTGCACTTTAATTCTATTTTCGAGAGCAATGTTTTCTGCTAATTCTATTAATTCAAGATTGTAAGGTTCACTCATATCAGGGAACCTTGGTCCTAATTCATCCTCATTTCTTCCAATTAGAGGATTGTCTCCCAGCATATTAATATGGTCTGCCATAATCATTACATCGCCTCTTCTGTAAAGAGGATTCATTCCTCCGCAAGCATTTGAAACGAGTAAAGTTTCCACTCCGAGAAATTTCATCACGCGCACAGGATACGTAATTTGCTGCATCGTATATCCCTCGTAATAATGGAATCGTCCCTGCATTGCAACCACATTCTTACTATTTATTTTTCCAAAAATTAATTTGCCGTGATGAGATTCAACTGTTGAAATCGGGAAATGCGGCAACTTATCGTAACTAATTTCATGGACGACTTCAATCTCTTTAACCAATCCACCGAGACCAGTTCCCAAGATTATTCCAATGGGATACTTCTCAGTGGTAAATTTTCTTATTACCCCGAGAGTCTCTTTAATATTTGTAAGTAGCTGGCTCATCTTTAAAGAAGTTTATCTACAATTCCATCTACATCAATATCTAAATCTTCTCTCTCTGCCGGAGTTTTCTGTTTTTTCTTTTCCTCACCTGCATTTACAACCTTACCTTCCAAAACATTTGCCTGAGTATTAACTATAGCTTTCAGTCTTGCAATGATTAAATCTTTTTCATCTCTTAACGTCATAACTGCATTCCGTATTTCATCGGCATCTTTCCTGGCATTCTCAATTATTTGTGAAGCTTTAATTTCAGCTTCTTTAATTAAAAGGTTTGTCTGTGACTTTGCTGATTCAAGAGTTTTTACAGAAGAGTCCTGCGCTTTAATAAGTGTGTCTTGTAAATTTTTCTCAAGCTTTTGAAATTCACTCACCTTTTCATTGAACTTTTGAACTTCTTTTTCCAGAGCTTCTTTTTCATTTAAAAGCTCTTCCATATCCGAAGCTACTTTTTCAAGAAAAGCCTGAACTTCTTCAACGTTATAACCTCTTACAGCTTTCTGGAATTCTTGTTTTTTAATTAACAGCGGTGAGAGTTTCATGACTGCCTCCAGTCTGTTTTATAATTTCTTTGACCAAAAATAGCTGAGCCAATCCGAAGCATAGTTGCACCTTCTTCAATTGCTATTTCATAATCATTTGTCATCCCAATAGAAAGTTCCTTTAGGTCAAATCCATTTTGATTAATTTCATCTTTTAAATTACGCAAATCAGCAAAACTTTTCCTAATAATTTTTGCATCATCGGTAAACGAAGCCATAGTCATAAGACCTATCAATTTAACATTCTCAAGCGATGAACAATGCTTAACCAGATTAAGAACTTCTACTTTCTCTGTTAAACCTGATTTCGATTCCTCACTTGATGTATTTACTTCGAGTAAAATATTTTGAACCTTATTTAACTTTTTCGCTTCTTTATTTATTTCATCGGCAAGAGTCTTTGAATTAACCGAATGAATGTATGAAGCAGCTTTAACCGCATACTTAACTTTATTTCTCTGGAGAGTTCCGATGAAATGCCACGTAACTTTATCACCAAGAATTTCGTACTTATCTCTTAATTCCTGAGCCTTGTTCTCTCCAAAGTCAGTAATGCCCAGTCTGTTCGTTTCATTTATAGCATCTATGCCGAAGAATTTAGAAACTGCTATGAGCTTAATTTCCTGCGGATTTCGCTTAAATTCAGCACATTTAGCAATTATACTCTCCCTTAGATGCTTAACGTTTTCTGCTATCATAAAAAAATTAAGGCTGTGAATGTATACTATTCGGCATCAAAAATCAATCTTATTTGTGTAAAAAATATTCTATTAATTCTTAATTATTTCTGCCATGTTTTAAATAAAAAATAACTTCATAATCAACAATGAATTTGCTCCAGCATTTTCACAAATCACAATAAGTCAGTTTTAAGTTTAGTAATTTTGAATGTCATTTTCTTTAAAATACGGAGACAAAATGGAAATCAAGTTATTAAATGATATAAAAGAGAAAGCATCAAAATCAAAGAAGACAATTATCCTTCCTGAATCCCACGATGAAAGAGTACTAAAAGCAGCGGAGAAATTAACAAAAGAAAAAACTGTATCTGTAATTACTCTTGGAGATGAAGACCGTATTCACAAAGACGCAAATCGTCTGGATGTTGATTTGACCGGAGTTAGAATTATCAATCCAACTACTTCAGATAAGCTCAGCGATTTTACAAATATTTTCTTCAACCTTCGAAAACACAAAGG
>JARRKF010000144.1:0-4598 GCA_037388405.1 Ignavibacteriaceae bacterium
GGATCCTTCAGTGGATGGTTTTAAGGTATGGAATACAGAAGATAGAGTATATTGCTGGGTTATGAATACCACATATGATCCTGTTGTCATAGATCCTATGTCACAGGAAGTTGCTGATAATGCAACCTGGAACTGGGTATTCTTTCACTCGCGCTTTACAACAGGAGATATTCTAGATGTTTATTATGCAAATCCTCTACAGGTTGGTGTAGATACTTACACATTTACTCCGTCAGCAGCATCTTACGCAAATTATGATAAGGCATTGGATGAATTCAATAAGATAAATGTTTTCCCTAATCCTTATTACGGAGTTAACTCGGAAGAGCTTAATAAGTACAATCGGTTTGTAACATTTACGCATCTTCCGGATAAAGCAACAGTTAGAATCTTTAATCTGGCAGGTGTTCTCGTAAAAACCATTGAAAAGGATGATGAGTCTCAGTTCCTACGATGGGACCTTGCTAATCAAAACGTGGTACTACCAAAATTCTTAAAGTGGCTATAATTCAAGAACAACAAATTCTAGATAGATTCTAAATGAAATCAAGTTTAATAGGAGTAAAAATGAAAAAATTAATTTGTTTATTAACCGTAGTTTTTGCCTTCCTGCTTATGCTTGATGTTGCATATGCCGGAGGAGGAAACAGAACAGGTACGGCTGGAGCGGCAGAGCTTCTTATCCCTGTCGGTCCACGTGGTATAGCAATGGGTGAAGCTAACGTAGCAACATCTTATGGTCTGGAATCTTTATTCTGGAATCCTGCTGGTGTAGCAAAAATGGATAATTCTTCTCAGGTCATGTTCTCGCATATGTCTTACATTGCAGATATTGGCGTTGAGTACGGAGCTGTTGCAGCCAACTTTGAAGATTTTGGTGCAGTAGCTTTAAGTATTAAAGCTTTATCCATTGGCGATATACCAGTTACCACGACGCAAAACCCGGATGGTACCGGAGCTACTTTCTCTCCAACAATGGTTGTAGCTGGCTTAAGTTATTCCAGACTATTAACCGACAGAATCTCGGTTGGATTAACCGGTAATTTCATAAGTGAAACATTAGGCGATGGTTCAGCAAGTGGTGTTGCGTTTGACATAGGTGTTGTTTATGATAATCTGGCTGATTTAAGTGGTCTTAGCATTGGAGTTGTGCTGAAGAATATCGGTACTCAAATGACTTATGACGGAACCGGTCTTCTGCAGCTTGCAGATGATCAGAATCTTAATCGTCCACCATCATATTATAAAGTAGATGCTGCACCATTTGAACTGCCCTCGAACTTCCAGTTAGCGGCAGGTTACAAACCAGTTCTTGATGAAATGAATTCATTACAGTTTAGCGGAATTTACCAGAATAATAACTTTTCTGGTGATGAAGGTAAACTTGGAGCAGAATATGGATATAATAACACATTCTTTGTGCGGGCTGGTTACCAGTTTGCGCTTCAGGAATCTGATAATTATATATATGGATTCACGGCTGGAGCCGGAATCAACTATGCCATTCAGGGTTTTGATATAAAGGTAGACTACGCAATCAGAGATGCGAAATATTTTGATGGCAGCCATATATTTGCTATAACTCTGGGATTCTAATTATTTATAATTAAATCTCGGGTTGATTTAAAATCCGTGCAGCTTTAGGGTTGCACGGATTTTTTTGTTAAGAGTTTAATGGATTTTAATTTCTTAACGACTTGATTGACACTGATGACAGGTATAAGTTAGAAGCAATCCTTCCAATAACAAACGCAACTGTTGCAGCAACCGCTCCCACTAGAATTAAATACGTAATAAGAATTAGTAATGCTATTACAATAAATGAGAATTCAATTGCTGTTGCAATAGTTACTGGTTTAGTGTTTTTATCTGAAACCAGTATTCCCCTTTGAACACTTATCAAAACTGTAAGAGCCGGGAAGAAAAACATAATCATTAGAGGCAGTCTTGCAAAATCAGAAAGGGAAGTGGATAATCCTGATACGGTAATAAACCAGAATTCAGCAAGTGGGGTAAATGCAAACAAAGCAAGAATTGAAACGAGTATAACAGAAAGAAACAATGCAAACTTTATTAATTGATTTGCGGCTTCTTTCTTTTCGCCGATGAGAGCAATCATAACTTCCTGGTAGGATAATCCAAGCGCCCTGAAAATAAATACAAAAGAAGTCACAACCGGAAGCACTGCAAGTGATTCAATAGCCATTCTGCTTTGACCAACAAAAAATGTTACCAGTGGCTGCACACCTAAACCGATTAATGAAGTTAAAGCTAATGGATAATAAAATTTTGTAATCTCTTTATAGGTAATTGATTGTTCCAATGATGTATTGTCCGAAAGTAATTTTTTAATTACTTCTTTTACCATAAATCTGCTAGAAGCAGCTTCAAAAATTACTCCTGAAGAAAGGGCTGCGGCACCAATTACAACTCCATTAAAGGTTCCTGACAAAAAGAGTATTAAACCTGTCAGAGACATGGCCGATAATCTTATTATAGTTCCATACGCAACTCTTCTCGTGAGATTATTTTTGATTAATAATCCCTGATAAAATCTTCGGTAGCCAATTGCACCAGGCCAGGGAATTAAAATAATTGTCGCAATGTGCGTAAGTCGGGCAACTTCTGTTGGTAATTCTATCAGGTCTTCGGTTACAAAATAAAATACTTTCGGTATTACCAGTAGAACCATTAAAATTGTAAGCGCTCCGTTTGCGGTATAAGTGTAGTTCCTCAGCTTTAAGAATGTCTGCTTATTTTTTACAAGTGCAACGGAAGCACTCATAATCATAATTATAGGTGCTTCAATAATCAAAGCTAATGAATAAGCAACCCCGTACGCTGCCAGATTAAATTCCGGCTTTGGTGTACGAGCTATTAATGCTGCAAGGTAAGGACCTTCAACCGACATCATTAGCCAGGTTGCTGCAAGCGGTAGCCAGAAATAAAATATCTTTTTATAAGTAAGTTGATTTATAGGTTCTAACATCGATGGTATTAATTTACAGTTTCAAAATTAAAGATATTATTTAAAAACATTTTGATTTGAGAATGATTGAGTTAATCAGTTTTACATATTAAGTTTGTAGTGGAAGGAGGATGAAAAAATGAAATACTTCTTTTTAATTTTTGCTTCAGTATTAGTTATTAGCTGCACCAGCTGCACTGAGAAAAAAACCGAAGTTGATCAAAATCAGGTTGAAGGTTTAAGAGCTACTTCCGTTGAATTTATGAAATCCTTAAAAGGTATTTTGATAAGAGAAATTCAATCCGGCGGATTGGTTCGTGCTGTCTCTGTTTGTTCTGACACTGCACAGATTCTTACAAATAATTTTGGAATACAGAAGGGCATTTTTATAAGGAGAGTTTCTTTTAAAAACAGGAACCCTAATAACTATCCGGATGATTTTGAAAAAAAGGTGTTAAATAAGTTTGAGATGCTTAAAAAGAACAACGAGCTTGATGACAAAACAGATTATTCCGAGATTGTTAAAGAAGGAGAGTTTACTTATTTAAGATATCTTAAGCCTATTGTAATTCAGGCCGAATGTCTAAATTGCCATGGAACTAAAGATGCGATGATGCCAGAGGTTAAAGAACTTATTGCTAATAAGTATCCGGAAGATAAAGCTTTTGGTTACACGATTGGAGATTTAAGAGGAGCAGTTTCGATAAAGAAAGTAATGGAATAAAAAAGGCGATCAGGATAAACTCTGACCGCCTATAAATTTTAATTAAAAGCCTGGTTTACTTTAATAACAACATCTTCTTAGTTACAGAAAAGTTATCAGCCAGAAGCGTGTAAAAATATGTTCCGCTCGGTAAATCCGAAGCATCAAATACAATATTATAACTGCCTGTTGACTGAAAATCATTGACGAGTGTTTTCACTTCTCTTCCAAGAAAATCATAGATTTTAATACTCACAAAACTTTCTTTCGGAATAAAATACGTTATTCTTGTTGACGGATTGAAAGGATTAGGATAGTTTTGATTAAGAGCAAATTCAACAGGCACATCGTAATTAACATTCACCATATCACTGTATTTAAAGGTGCCATCGAAATCAACCTGTTTTAAGCGATAGTATAATTTATGTGAACCATTTAATGAAGGACGATCTGTAAATGAATAATAGCTGATTTCGGATGAACTGCCTTTGCCATCAACAAATCCTACAGTTGCAAAGTTATCTTCATTATCAACCGAGCGTTGAATTTCAAATCCCTGATTGTTTAGCTCAGATGCAGTTGACCACAACAGTTGTACTTCAGAGCTATTTATCGAAGCTGTAAAAGCTAGCAACTCTACCGGAACTATCTCAGACATTTCAGCTAAAGTTGCCACAGTACCGAGTGTTAACCTGCTCATTTTATGGAAGTAAGGTTGATTGTAATGAGAAAGTAAATCGTTCGTTGTGTGGTAGTAGGCATTAAAGTCTCCGCCGTAATATTCCTCTATTAATAATATTGCGCCATAATTATGATTCCAGAAAGATGCCTGATCGCTTGCGGTGGTTCCGGGATTTTCTACCACTGGTGTTACACCAATGTTATATGTTGTGTTAACAGCTATCATCTGATCTTTTAAACTATAAG
>JARRKF010000145.1:0-4380 GCA_037388405.1 Ignavibacteriaceae bacterium
TGGTATTGGATGGATATGTGGTTGGGACGGTGCTATTCTTCATACTACTGATGGTGGCGGAACCATAATGTTTGAAGTTTACGAAAGAGATGCACTCAATCTTACCATTCCTGATCCCGGTGAAGTTACAGATTTTATAGAAGTACAGATTAGTCCCGAAAAATTAACCGAATTAAATCTTTCAGGAGTTACAGTGATGATCGATTCTGTACTTCATACTGATGTTTCCGATTTAGCTTTTCTTATTACACATGAAGGAATAACAGATACTTTAATTACTCAGTCAGAAATTGCGGATACAAATGTACTTCACTGCAATTTAACGGATGCTGCTTCAGTATTTATCTCAGAAGGTGAACCTCCATATGAAGGCAGCTACAAACCTCATAGTCCCTTATCAGTATTCTCAGGAATGAATCCAAATGGTCTATGGACTTTAAAAGTTATTGACTTAGTTTCCGGAAATTTCGGAACACTTCAATCCTGGGGATTAAAATTATTTTTTGATAATCCTACTGATGTTGAATCAGATTGCTCTATTCTTCCAGACAAATTTGCTATCTACCAAAATTTCCCCAATCCATTTAACCCAAGTACAACGATAAGATGGCAAATGCCAGAAATTGGATTTGTGACCGTAAAAATCTATGATGTATTGGGCAGGGAAGTAACAACTCTCGTTAATGAAGAACTGGTTACAGGCAAGCATGAGGTGGTATTTGACGCATCGAGATTAAGTAGTGGAATTTATTTCTATCAAATTAAAGTAGGAAAATATTTTCAAACAAAGAAAATGGTTTTCTTAAAGTAAGTTTATAAGGAATAATAAATATGAAAAATTCATTCGGGATTGGAATATTATTAATGATTGTGTTTAACTCAAATATGATGAACGCGCAGAACTCGTACCTCAATTGGTTTATTCACGGCGGAGGACCTTCAAACGAAGTTACAAGAGATGTATATGTAGATAATTTTGGTTTCATTTACTCAGTTTCAGAAGTAACAGATACAACAACGTTTGCTGATACAACTTTTGTTGCCAACTTTGCAGATGTATGTATTACAAAGTTTAATCCCCAAGGAGATGTGTTGTGGATAAGATTAGATGGTGGAACAGGATTGGACAGGGGACTGGATATTATTACTGATAGTAATGATGATATAATTGTTACAGGGTTTTTTAGTGGAACTGCTGAGTTTGGTGATTCAACACTTGTTAGTTCAGGTTTTAGTGACGTGTTTGTTGCAAAATACAATTCTAATGGTGTATTTCAATGGGTTGTACAAGGTGCCGGACCAGATCACGACGAATCATTTTGTGTTACAGTAGATAATTTTAATAATATCTATATAGGTGGTTTTTTTGAGAATAGCCTTCAGTTAGGCACTTATAATCTGACTTCGACAGGTACATACGAAACACTTTTTTATTCTAAAATTTCTTCGGATGGTGATGTTCTTTGGGCAAAACAAGCGTATAATCTGGACTATAGTGAATCTACAGTAGAGAGTATTTGCTTCGATGGTTTTGATATTGTAATGACAGGTAGCTTTGATGATACAATGGTTTTTCAGAGTGATACGCTATATAGCTTTGACGAAAGTGTTGATGTCTTCATTGCAAAAATAGATATAACCGGAAATAAAATATGGATTAAACAAGCTGGCGGAGATGATGACGATGGTGGTAGGGCAATAATTTCTGATGGTTTAGGCAACATTTTTATTACAGGTTATTTTTCTGATACTGCAACTTTTGGAACCTTTCAATTAACTACATTAAATAGTAGTGTAGATGCATTTATTGCAGCTCTGAATACAAATGGAAATTTTCTTTGGGTAAATCAAGCCAGCGGTCCAAGTAACGAATATCCAACGTCTATTTCTTACAACTCAACAAATGGATTAAGTGTTTGTGGCACAACAACCGGAGATTTTATTGTTGGTAATCTGAATTATTCGGGAAACGGAACGGAGGATATATTTGCAGTAAATTATTCAACAGGTGGAAATCTTGTAAATGTTTTGCATACTGGTGGAATAGGTGAAGAACGGATTTATGATATTTATTTAGATGATAATAATTCAGCTTATATCGTTGGATTGTTCTATAACTCGATGGTAATTGATGATTCAACAATATCAGTGTCAACCATTCTATCTGATTTATATATAGCTAAAATTGATTTCAATAATGTATCTGACTTAACAGATGATTTTAGTAATGTCCTATCGAATAACTTTATTCTAACTCAAAACTTTCCAAATCCATTTAACCCCATTACAACGATAAGATGGCAAATGCCAGAAACTGAATTTGTGATATTAAAAATTTATGATGTATTGGGTAGGGAAGTAACAACTCTCGTTAATGAAGAACTCGAGACGGGCAAGCACGAGGCTGTATTTGATGCATCAAGATTAAGCAGCGGAATTTATTTCTACCAGTTGAAAGCAGGTTCGTTTTTACAAACAAAGAAAATGGTCATTTTACGTTAATGTTTGGGAGTAAAGGTAATAATAAACAATATTTTTTAAATTTTCTGATTGGGAGTAATAAATGAAAACATCAATACTAAAAAATTTGTTAATATCCAGCGAAATTTTATTGTTATTAAGTCTGTTAATTTCAATTCCGCTCTATTCTCAAATCAGCATTACACAATCTGAAATGATGGAAATATTTATACCCGGCAATCCACTATATGTAATTTATGGGGAAAGCGGATTAATTAACATCGGAAAAAATAATGGACCAAATGAATATGATTTTACCCAAATAGATACACAAAATGTACAAACTTTTCAGAATTTTAGTGTAAGCCAGTTACCTCCTTTGTCTGCTAGGTATCCATCAAACGCAACGACGATGGGTGAAGGACCTCAGAATATAGTTGAGAATCCGATTTTTCTTTGGGATACTGACTCAACCTTCTTTCTTGGTCAAGCAACGATTGAAAATGAATACAGGTTTCTTCATTATATACCCAGTGAATTGTTTGTGAAATACCCAATAGAAATTAATCCGCCATCTTCAAATTTTACGCAGGTGATTAATGTTTATGATACTACTTACAACTTAAATTGGCAAGTTCAAGACACCGACCAGTATAACACTACAGTTGATGTTTGGATTGATGGATATGGCACTCTCAAACTGCCTGGATTAGAAGTCGAATGTTTAAGAATGAAGCGGGAGTATAGTTGGTTTCAGTACAAAGAATTTTTTTATCTAACAAAAGAAGGAATTCTCCTTGTAGTATCTGACGTTGCATCAAGTGCCCCTGATACAGGATATGTCCTTGGGGACTATTCCGTACTTTCAAATGAACCCATTGTCGGGGTAGAAAATGAACAAAGCATTCCAATTAAATTTTTTCTTCAACAAAATTATCCCAATCCTTTTAATCCTACTACTTGGATTAGATTTTCTGTTCCTGAAACTCAATTCGTTACTTTTAAAGTTTTTGACATTTTAGGAGACGAAGTCGAAACATTGGTAAATGAAGAATTACCTTCAGGAGAATATGAAGTCCAGTTCAATAGTCATTCCAGCTTGTCCGGAATCAAAGAGTTAACAAGTGGAATTTATTTTTATCAGCTTAAAGCTGGTAGCTTTATTCAAACAAAGAAAATGATTCTTTTAAAATAAAAGAAGGAGGGCAAATTGAAAATCTTTGTAACAGGCGGAACAGGATTTATTGGAAGATATACAACAGAGTTGTTAAGTAAAACCAATCATCAGGTAAAATTATTTGTCAGAAAATCGAGTAATACTTCATCCTTTAAGTATTCTAATACCACATTTGTCGAAGGAGATTTAAAGAATAAAGAATCACTTCTTAAGGGAATGCAGGGTTGTGATTCAGTTATAAATATAGCTGGTCACTACACCTTCTGGGAACCTGATAAGAGAATTTACAGCGATGTAAATATTGAAGGCGTAAGAAATGTTTTAGAATGTGCGATAGAAACTGATATAAATAAAATTGTGCATGTAAGTACTGCTGGGATTTATGGCAAGCCAGCTGAAGAACCATTTACTGAGGAAAGTACTGTCGGTCCTGTTCAGTACAGTGAATATTTTCGAACTAAGTATGAAGGAGATAAAATCGCTTGGGATTTATTCGAGAAAAGAAATTTACCGCTTGTTGTTATTTACCCGGTCTGTGTTTTAGGTGCTGGTGATACAAAAGCAAGTGGTAGATATATAAGTGATTTAATCAACCGGAAGTTGCCGGCAACGGTACTAAACAAGCATATCTTCACATTTGTTTATGTAAAAGATGTTGCGCAGGCAATAGTCAATGCTTTGGAAAAAGAAAATAATATTGGTCAAAAGTATTTGGTTGGGAATTACAGTTACACTTGGGAAGA
>JARRKF010000146.1:0-4379 GCA_037388405.1 Ignavibacteriaceae bacterium
GACAAGGCTCAGGACCTCGCCATGCATTTCGGCTACACCACAGCAGAGGAAGGTCGTGCTTTCGGGAACCACGCAGATTTTATGTACTATTCTGAAAAGAAGGGATTTAAAATCGATGTGGTTTCATATCTGGATTATTCAATGGAAAATAAGGTTAAAGGATTGAACTGCTCTGCTGATATGGAAATTCATGAGGTAACAGGAGAATCCTTTCAGAGAATGGAGAGTCCCTGGACAGGTAAAAAATATACCAATGGTTATCGTGTGGGAGGAATGAAAATCACTCTTGACGGTTCACCACAGGGAAGAACAGCATGGTCTACTCAGCCTTATCTCATTCCACCAGCCGGACAAAAGGAAGGTTACAGAGGTTACCCTGCAATTCCGGATGACAAAACTGTGGAAAGATTATTTGAAAAAGCATTTCAGCAAAACTGGCAGGTTGAGATTCACACCAATGGAGATGCTGCAATAGACCAACTGATAAGAACAATGAGGCCGGCTGCTGAAAAATATGGAAACAACGACCGGAGAATTGTTATGATACACGGGCAGTTTTTACGAAGGGATCAATACAAGGATTTAAAAGAATTGAAAATTATTCCTTCGATGTTTACCATGCATACATTTTATTGGGGTGATTGGTACAAAAAAATCATTGGTCCTGAAAGAGCTCAGCTAATCTGTCCGGCAAAATCGCTGATCGATGAAGGTTTCAAAATCACAATTCATACCGATGCACCTGTAGCCCTACCCAACCTTATGCAGATTGTTTGGGCAAGTGTTAACCGGGTTTCGCGCTCTGGTGACGTAATGGGGCCTGATGAAAGAATAACTCCTTATCAGGCAATGCAGGCAATTACAATCTGGAGTGCCTGGCAACACTTTGAGGAAGATAAAAAAGGCAGTATCGCAGAAGGTAAGCTGGCTGACTTAGTCATATTATCAGACAATCCGATAAAAATTGATCCGATGAAAATAAATAATATTAGTGTAGAGGCGACAATTAAAGAAGGTAAGATGATTTATAAAAAATAATTACCTTGATTACAAGGAGATATTAAATGACGAATAGAAAAATATTGTTGTTTACAATTATGGTAAGTTTTCATTTTTTTGTTCTCAATAATCTATATGCGCAAAACGATACACTAATTGTGAGCACAGGTGATCTACTGATCGGAGAATTAAAAACAATGGACAGAGGTGTTATCCAGATGGAGACTGATTACAGCGATAGTGACTTTAAGATAGTTTGGAATGAAGTAACAGAAATTTACAGCGACAAAAAGTTTATTGTTACAACTGCCAAAGGTGATAGATATTATGGTACAATACGCTCCGATAAATCAGATAAAATAAATGTAATTATTACTGAAGTAAATGTTCAATCAATATCAAAATTATCAGACATAGTCTTCATCAACCAGGTTGATGAAGATTTTTTTAGTAGGCTAAGCGCATCAATCAGTATAGGATTTTCTTATGCAAAGACTAATAACCTCACACAATTTTCTACTATCAGCAATCTTGGCTATCTAACAGACAAGTGGTCCGGTGATATTTTCTACAATGCTATAAGAAATACTCAGGATAATGTCGACCCAACAAAACGAAATGAAGGTGGAATTGGTTTTAGATATTTTCTACCATCAGATTGGTTTATAATGACCTCATACAACTTCTTACAGAATGATGAACAAAAGCTGAAGATCAGATCAATTTCAAAATTAGGTTTTGGTAATTATATAATTAGGAGTAACTCTATCTATCTATCTGCTAATGCTGGCGGTGCTTGGAATAATGAAAATTATACTGATCCATCAATTGAAAGTAGAAATAGTGCAGAAGGTTTTGCCGGTATGGAGTTAAATATGTTTGATATTGGTGATTTAAGTCTTCTTTCAAGTTTAGCTGTTTACCCAAGTTTTACTGAAAGTGGAAGAATAAGATCGGATTTTAAATTTGATTTAAAATATGATTTCCCGCTCGATCTATATATTAAACTAGGATATACATTAAACTATGATAACAAGCCTGTTGAAGGTGCATCTGAAACTGATTATATTTTTCAGACTACGGTTGGTTGGGAATTGTAATGTTTTAGAATAAATCTCAATGAGAAAATTTGAAAAAGGATGGGTTGTTGCTGATATGAAAAACGGTTAGAAAGTAATTTATCCTTAATAGCCCAATAAATTAATTTTAGTGAAAAGCATTGAATATTCAATGTCTTTACTTTAAATGAAAAATAGAGTAACACTCAAAGTTTACAAATAACAGGAGAAAAATATGAACAGTAGTTTTATCAAATCACTTTTTTCATTGTCAATTATTTTTTTATTAAGTGTATTTGTTGTTCAAACAAAAGCACAACAAAAAACGGAAATTTTCGGACTGGCTGGTTATCTTACAAATGGCAGAGTTACTGCAGCGCAAGGTACATTAAAATTTAAGGATAATGTTTCCTATGGTTTCGGGGTCGATGTTCCGGTAAACAGAAATATGCAGGCAGAGATAAGCTGGAGTATGTCTCCTTCACAAGCAACTCTGGATAAGTATCTTGGAAACTCTAATCAATTAACCGATGTGTATATTCATACATTTCAAGCTGGCGCTCTTATCGAACCTAATAAACAACAAAAAGCAAGACCATTCGGTTTAATTTCTCTGGGAGCTTCTTTGTTTTCTCCATCCGATTCCAAGTACAGCGATAAATGGTTATTTTCATTTGCATTAGGTGCTGGTTTAAAAGTAGATCTTTCTAAAAAAGTTGGAATCCGATTGCAAGCCAGATTAATCGTTCCTACTCAATTTGCAGGAACCAGTATTTGGTTTGGTAGTGGTGGTGGTGGAGTAAGTGTTGGTGCTTATTCAACCATTGCTCAAGGAGATTTTACCGGCGGTTTGTACATAAGGTTATAAACAGAAATCATTAAATTGCAATTAAATTAAACTATCATTTAGTATAAATAAAAGGAGAAATAAAACAATGATAAAATTCAAGCAAGTAAAATTATTGCTTATTCTTATCTTATTTGGAGCAGCCACACTGCTGCTTAATTCCTGTTATCCCGATTATGGATTATCAACTTCAGATTATGATATCGTTGCAACATTTAAGGATGATGCAGCGAATTTTCAAAATTACAGGACATATTATATGCCCGACACAATAAAAACAGTTAGTGACGGCAACGTTGTTCCGAATAACGGCAGCAATGATGCGGCTTACCTTCAGGAAATTGCAAACCAAATGCAGGCTTACGGCTATGAAAGAGTTAATTCACTTGCCCAATCAGATGTAGAACTGGTGGTTGGTGTAATATCATCTACAACCTGGGTGTATAACCCCGGATATTGGTGGGGTTATTATGGCTGGTATTATCCCTGGTATGGAGGTGGATATGCATATTCTTACTCTACAGGAACTCTAATGCTTTTTATGAGAGATAATGAAAAATTTGATCCAAACAATGAAGTGCTGGGTCTTGTTTGGTCTGGAAGCGCGAATGGCATTTTGGATGATACTAAAGCAAACATTAAAGCAAGAGCCATAAGTAGCATTGACCAAATGTTTGAGCAGTCACCATATCTAAAGATCATTCAATAATCTTTTTAAACAGAAAATATTTTGGAGATAATAAAAAATTATGAAAATAAAATATGTCATAGCAATAATAGCCCTGGTTTCGTGCACAAGTTTTGCACAGGAACTATTAACCAGCCTAACCTGGAATATTGGAATACCTGTTTCCAAGATGAACCAGTATACAACAGATGTTTCGTATAGAGGCTTCACAATTGCCGGTCGAAGGTTTATTGATAAAGAAAATTCAGTGGGATTTATGTTAGGATGGAATATATTTGATGAAAAGAATTACGATCCAATAAATGTTCAGCAAGAAAATGGATCCGGAACAATATCGGGGACACAAGTTCGCTCAATTAATTCTTTTCCTCTTCTGGTTGGTTTACAACATTTTTTTGGAAATAAAAAAGATATGCGAACATTCGTTGGAATAAATACTGGTGTATATTACATATTGCAGCGACTGGATATGGGTGTTTACAGAATAGATAATGATAACTGGCATTTTGGTCTTGCTCCTGAGGCCGGGTTAATTATTCCGTTAGATGGAGATGCAAGTTTGGATCTGGGGGCAAGATATAATTACGCATTTGATTCGGGCACAGCTCTTGGCGGGGCCGAGAATAATTTTTATTCTTTCTGGGAAATAAATATTGGATTCGCTTTCTCAAGCAGATGGTTTTGATTTTAATGTATATGTGGGTGGAAAACCAGATCCGGTGGTTTTGGATATAAGTATAGCTGCAAATTTATCCCTGGCAAAAAAGTCAGAAAATGAATAAAAATA
>JARRKF010000147.1:0-5769 GCA_037388405.1 Ignavibacteriaceae bacterium
AAAAGGAATTCCGGTTGTTCTGGTTTCTCGATGTCCGGCTGGAGAAACTGATTACATTTACAGTTATCCGGGCGCTGGACTGCACCTTCACAAACTGGGAGTTATTTTTACAGATTACCTCAATGGTCAGAAAGCAAGAATAAAGTTGATGCTTGCTTTAACAAAAACTACTGACAGAAAAATGCTTTCAAAACTTTTTGAGGGAAAAATAAAGGAAATTTAAAATTTCCTCGCTAATGCTCTGAAATTAATACTTCCAAATCAACTTTGTGTACGTGATCAATTGCTTTGCCAAGAAACAACTCCGCAACCTCTTTAAACTTTGAAGGAATATCACTCACATAATACTCCTGGCTGCCTGTTGTTCTGGAATCGGAAAGTAAATCAAATTTTTCTAATTCAGTTTTAATAAGTTCTGAAGAAGCAACTCCAGAATCAATTAAAGTAACATTACTTCCTACAACTTCATGAATTACTTCGGATAAAATTGGATAGTGTGTGCAGCCAAGAACCAAAGTATCAATTCCATAATTACGAAGTTCTTTTAAGTATTCTTCTGCAATTTCGTAAGTAGCTTTGTGTTTAATCCATCCTTCTTCAGCCAGAGGAACGAAAAGCGGGCAAGGTTTTTCAAACACTTCAGCTTTGTTGTTCATCCTATTAATTTCTTTGGAGTATGCAAGGTTGCTAATTGTTGCTCTTGTTCCTATTACTCCGATTTTATTGATTTTACTTTTCTCCAAAGCCATTGTAGAACCGGGTTTAATCATTCCAATTATGGGAATGTCAAATATCTTTTTAAGGTCTGGAATTGCAATTGATGAAGCAGTATTGCACGCGACAACAAGAGCTTTAATATTTTTTTGTAAAAGGAACTTTGTATTCTGAATTGAATATTCGATCACAGTAGAATTTGATTTTGAACCGTAAGGAACTCTTGCAGTATCACCAAAATAAATAATATTTTCATTTGGCAGAGTTGAGGCTAATCTTTTAACAACTGTAAGTCCGCCAATACCGGAATCGAAAACCCCGATCGGACTTCGTTTGAATACAACCTGATGAATCGGTTTTTGTTTATCTGTAATACTCAAGTCAATCCTTATAATAATTTATCAATGGAGTAAATTAATTCGTTTTTGATGAGTTCGTAATCATTGGGAGATATTTTTTTACTGCTTCTGTCAAGAACATAAAATGCATCCACTATTTCATCTCCTTGAGTAGAAATTTTAGCAAAGAAAATATTCAAGCCAAGTTCGTTCATTTTGCTTGTGACATGATAAAGGAATCCCAGCCTGTCAGGAGAGTGTACATCAATGATGGTGTATCTTTCATGGTTTTCAAATGCAATTTTAAAATTACCTTTTTTCTTGAAAAGTTTACTTTCAATCCTCCACCATTTGGATTTAAGCAGTGCGACCTCTTTACCAAGTTGTAAAAGTCCTCTCACAGCAAGATTCATATCATCTTCAATTTTACGAAATCTTTCCTTCTCAAGCCTTTTATGACTGCTGAAATCTGTAACGTTAAAGGTGTCAATAACAATTCCATCTTTGCGGGTGAATATTTTTGCATCATGTATATTAACATCGTTTATTGCCATCACACCACACAATTTAGAAAGAAGAGATGGAAAATCCTTTGTGATGACGGTAATATTTGTAAATCCGTTTGATGTAGAAAAAAGTACTGAAACCGCTGAACCTTTATTAATTTCTTCAATATGTCGGGCAATATCTTCGGCAGCAAAATGATGAGAGTAAGCTATGTCGTCAATTGAATCAATATGATCTTGAGCCAGCTCTTCCGAAATATCTGGTGAATGCTTGCTTATGTCTTTTGGGACAATGTAAGTTGTAGAAATTAAAAGTTCTTCGCCAGATATTTTTTCTTCTAACATCGCTTTTATTTTTCTGTAAAGTTCAGCAAGAAGTTCACTCTTCCAGCTTGTCCACACAACAGGATTAACAGCTGAAAGATCAGCATAAGTTAGAAGATAAAGTTGATCTAGCTCTTCAATAGAATTGAATCTGGAAGTAAAGCTGTTTAGTGTTTCCGGATCGTTTAAATTTCTTCTGAATGCAGTCTGTTCCATATAAAGATGATTATATACAAGAAATGAAACAGTGTTAATTTCCTGTTCGCTGTAACCCATTCTGTACAAAATGGATGATGCTAACTCTGCACCGATAATTTCGTGTCCGGCAATATTTATAGGTTTGGCAATATCGTGCAGAAGCAAACCAAGAAAAAGTTTTTCTTTGTCTTTTAGTTTATTGTAAATATTCCCGAGTTGTGAATTTTCATTTGCCAGCTTTTCAACATTCTGGATTGCAACAAGTGTATGTTCGTCTGCGGTATATGAATGGTAAACCCCATGCTGCAAAAAACCGTTCAGGTCTTTAAACTCCGGCATAAATGCACCGAGAACACCTAGTTCATTCATTACATATAATGTTTGTCCTACATTTTTAGGTAGCTTTAAAATTTCCCTGAAGAAAACAGATGATTCACTCTCCTGGATTTGATATTTATCAGCGCTTTCGAATTTATCAACAATATGAGATCTCAGTGATTCATCAAAACGTGCAGAGTGAAGTCCACGATAATAAAAAGCTCTCAGCACATCAGACATAGTCAAATCACTGTCATGGCGCATCGAAATAATTTTGCCTTTGATTTCAAAGTCGTCATCAAGAATAATAGAAAGTGAATCCGGCAGAGAGATGAAAGTATCATCATGCAGCTTTTTAATCATTGATTTCGAAAATCGATTTAGAATAACTGCTGCATTAAAATAGATTCGCATAAAATCAATCAGAGAATCTTCCTCGAATCCAAAAATTTTTGCAATGCGAATCTGCTCACTGAATTCAAATCGATCATGCTTCTGCTTATGTTCTAAATGCATAAGATTTCTTACTGAAAGGATAAGTCTGTAGCTGCTGAGTACCCGGTTACATTCATCAATGGAGCTGATTTTATTTTCTTTAAGCACATTAAGAAAATTTTCAATCTGAGTTGCTTCATACTGCTTATGGAATAATTCTTTCTTTGAAAAAATAAACATCCACTCAACAAGTTGAAGATCGCGAAGTCCACCGGCAGAAAATTTAACATTTGGTTCAAGAATTTTTGGTGAATCACCGTACTTTTTGTGTCTTCCTTCCGAATCTTCAATAAGCCGGTTTATCAAATCGGCTTTTAAGTCTTCATTCAATGTTTTAATGAGCTCTTCGTTCCAGTGGCTATAGATTTTTTCGGAACCGAGTAGGTAGCGAGTTTCAAAAAATTGCGTGAAAGTGTGAAGATCAGATAGCTTGTATTTTTGAATATCAGAAAAGTCCCTTACAGTATGTGATACTTCCAGACCGTTGTCCCAGAATCTTGTCACAAGTTCCGAAATTTCTTTAGCATTTTCTTCAATTGATTCTGCAATAAAGATTATATCAATATCCGAATAAGGAGAGAATTCTCTTCGGCTGAAACTTCCAGCTGATGCTATTGTAAAATTGTATTTCTCATTACCAGCAACAGCACGTATAAATTCTTCAATAAGCAGACTGTAGTTCTTACTGAAGTTTAGCGCATCGGCTTGCTTGGCGTTTATTGTAAAGAGTTCATCACGCCGGGAATAAAATATATTTTTAAGTTCTGTGGTCAAATTATTTTTTAAGAAAATTTAAAAAGTGATTCTATTTATTAAATTCATCGCTGTAGTATTCGGCTTCAATTGTTGACGAAATTCCTCCTCTTATATTGAATTCAGCCGTGATTAGCATATATCTTGGTTTGCAAACAGCAACGAGGTCATCCAAAATTCTGTTGGTTGCACTTTCGAAAAACAATCCGTCATTGCGATAAGAGTTAAAATAGAGTTTCAAAGATTTTAATTCGATGCAAAGCTTGTCGGGAACATAATCAACTATTATTGTTGCAAAGTCGGGCTGACCAGTTTTTGGACACAAAGAAGTAAACTCCGGTGCAGTATGAACAATTGTGTAATCCCGTTCCGGGAACTCGTTTCTAAATGTCTCTAGTAATTTTCGTTTTAGTCTACTTTTTTCTTTTTTCATATTATTTATTATGATTTTACTATTTAGTCATTCCTGCGGAAGCAGGAATCTAGAAATTATAACTTTTCAAAATACAAATCTTTCCATTCCGGGTTCATACTTTCGATTAATTCTATTTTCCATTGACGTTTCCATTTCTTTAATCTTTTCTCCCGATTTATAGCATCCTGGGGTTGATTAGTTAATTCAAAATAAACCAATTTGTTCACATTGTATCTCTTTGTGAACCCATCAACTAAATGTTTCATTGTTAACTCTAAAAATAGATTCCCACTTTCGTGGGAATGACAACTTTAAATTATCCCGAATACTTTGGCTTTGTTTTGTATTTAATCGGATCAATGAATCCTGCCTGTTCAAATCCTCTTAGACGAAGAGCACAGCTGTCACAGATACCGCAGGCAACGTCTTCATTCTGATAACAGCTCCACGTTAAATGTAATGGCGCGTTAAGCTCAAATCCTTTTGTAACTATCTCAGCTTTTGAAAGATGAATAACCGGAGTTTCAATTTTAATTTTTGTTTTAGGTTTTGTACCGTGTTCAACCATTTTTTCAAATGCCGAAAAGAATTCAGGTCTGCAGTCAGGATACCCGGATGAGTCTTCGTAAACGGCACCGATAAAAACCGCATTTGCATTCAGCACTTCAGCCCAGCTAACGCAAGCTGAAAGAATATTTGCATTCCTGAAAGGTACATACGATGTAGGTATCTTTTTGTTATTGAGATCTGCTTTTGATACTTCAATATTTTTATCAGTCAAAGAAGAACCACCGATTTTGGAAAGATGAGTAAAATCAATCACCAATCTTTCTTTCACCTCAAAAAAATCTGCGATGTCGTTGAAAGCTTTTAACTCTCTCTTCTCTGTCCGCTGACCATAATTAATATGTGCAAACGCAAGCCGATAATTTTCATTTGCTATTGCTGCTGCTACACAGCTATCCATTCCGCCGCTTACTGCTACAACCGCTAAATCTTTCTTTTTGCTCATAAAATCAAATAATTGATGCTCAAAATACTAAATTGGAAAGAGAGTTTACAGGTCTTATTTAGCAGCATTACCTTCTTTTTGAAGGAAAATGAAGAACGCAATTATTAAACTGACAATTGCTGAAACGAGAAATGGTACGGAAGGACCAAACTTATCCCATAAAAATCCAGCAGTAAAAGATCCAAGCATAATTGCAAAGCTGGAAAGCATTGTTAAAAATCCAATGCCTGATCCTCTTTGTTCATCTGGAATCAAATCAGAAACCCACGCTTTTGAAACACCTTCCGTTGCGGCAGTGTAAATTCCGTAAAGTGCAAAGAGTCCCCAAATAATTTCTATGTTTGGTAGGAGTGCAAATCCCAAATAAACGATTGAGAAGATTACCAATCCCAGCGAATAGATTTTTCTCTTTCCATATTTATCTGATAATTCCCCAAGAGGGTAGGAAGCACCTGCATAAATTAAATTGTAGAAGATATATCCCAAGATTGCAAGTGTTTCTGAGTTCGAAACGTCTTTTGATTTTAAGATGAGAAATACATCGCTGCTATTAACAAGTGAAAATATTGTAATAAGTATAAGAATTTTTTTGTATCCCGCCGGTGCTGATTTCCAAAACTCAGCATAATTTTTCCTGCTTCTGGATTTAGACTCAACCAGCTTATCCTTTACGAGGAAAGTGAAGAACACTGCGAC
>JARRKF010000148.1:0-4307 GCA_037388405.1 Ignavibacteriaceae bacterium
TTACCAACTCCGCTTACCTGTTGTTGCCAGGTCTGGGCATTGATAGGTAAAAATGGAAATAAAAGGACAAGGCAAAAAATCAGATTACACAATAATCTTTGATGAGTAGAGAAGGACTTCAAGTTATTCATCTTTCTACTTCTTCTTAATAATTATTTTCAATTCTATTTCAGCAAAATCATCTTTTTTACTGACGAGTAATTATTCACATTTAACCTATAGAAATAAATTCCTGAACTTAAATCCGCAGCATTAAAATTCACCTTATAAATTCCTGGTTGCTGATACTCGTTTACCAGATTTGCTATTTCTTCTCCTAATGTGTTATATACTTTGAGACTTACGTTTCCACTTTCTGGAATTGAATAATCTATTGTTGTAAACGGGTTAAAAGGATTCGGATAGTTCTGCGAAAGAATAAATTTATCCGGAACCTGAGCATTATTATTTTCGATATTAGTAATGTTTTCATGATAATGAAGAATAACACCATTACTTCCAACTGCCCAGCCGTTTGCCTCGTCAATGAAATCAATAGCACGCATATTATCTTGTACTAATATTTCCTGTTGTGCCCAGGAATTTCCGGCATCACTAGTTTGACAAAGAACACCATTAAATCCAGTGAGCCATCCCTTATTTTCATTCGTGAAAGAAAAACAACTAATGAGTTCATCAGTCCCACTGCTTTGTGTAAACCATGTATCACCTGCATCAGTTGTTTTGATTAAGAAACCATCATGCCCACCAATCCATCCAACATCGTGATTAACAAAGTAGAGTGAACTTAAATCATTATTCTGATAATTAAAGTTTGATTCCCAGGTTTGACCACCGTTTGTAGTTTTCAGGATATAATTTTGAAATTGAGATCCCAAAATAAATCCTATCACATATCCGTTATTTTCATCTGTAAATTGAACTCCAAAGTGATGCAGGTTACCCATTAAGCCACTGTTTTGTTGTGTCCAGGTTTCGCCTCCGTCCGTAGTTTTTAATATTAAGTGATCTTCAAGCGTAACAACCCAACCAAGTGATTCATTCAAAAAAGACATTGCTCTTACAACAGAAGTGGTTGGAACATTTAAATGGATCCAGGTTTGTCCACCGTCAGTTGTTTTATACATCGAGCTATTATCCCCACAAACGTAACCAGTACTTTCATTCAAGAATGTTATATCCCTAAAATCATCGAAGTAACCACCAACTTGATCAATCTGCCAATTGTCACCGCCATTAGTTGTATGAAGCAATGTACCTTGATCGGCTGCAGCCCAGCCTTCAGTTAGACTTGTGAAGTCAACGGCCCATATATCCTCAGTTATCCCGCTGGTTTGAACTTCCCAGTTAGTAACCGGAGGATTCTCAATTAGATTATTTTTATAGATACTTAATCCGGCATCAGAATCAGAAATGTAAATGTATTTACCTTCAGAAAACATGCTAGAGATTAAATCAGGAAAGCGATATTGTTCAATATAAACCGGGTCAGATTCTGTTAATAAGAAAAGCCATAAATCATCTCCGTCACTTACATAGGCGAACGTGTCTGCGATTGATACATCAAAAGGAAAAAATCCGGCAGTTCCGTAATAACCTTTTACAACAGGTACTAAAGGATTGCTGATATCAAAATCATAAAATCCACCATTATTTGAAGGCCAGTCAGCAGAACAAACAAATGCATCATTATCTCTAATATAAATATCCAGCACATCTGGTAATGAAAGACTTATTGCTTCAAAAGGATTTTGAGGATCAGAAACATTAAGTATTCGCAAACCGGAATCGTAATCGGCAACAAACAAATAACCGTTATGATAGACAAGCTTATAGCCCCGACTGGGTATCTGGATGCTGCTTATTTCAAAAGGACTAGAGGGATCAGCAATATTAATAATTCTAATCGTACCTATTATATTCGGAGGATTCAACTCTTCCACATACGCATAGTTGCCATATATTTCAAGTTTCCAAGCATTAAATCCACTTAACACTGAAACTAATGCGGGAGATGTTGGATCAGAAACATCAACTATTTTAAAGCCATCTTCCCAACAAGCCAAATATGCGAGGTTGTCTCTTAACTTCAAATCGTAGGTATAACTGGAATTTTCAAATTGTCCGATAAGCACCGGATATTCAAGATTTGAAATATCCATCATTAATAATCCATCACTTGCATAAGTAACGTAAGCAATATTGTTTTTTATAACGCTATTAATCGCACCGCTGTAGGTATCGTATAAACCAACCTGAGTAGGAGAAGCAGGATCACTCACATTAAAAATCTTTAATCCATATGAATGATGTGAAACATAGGCATAGTGGCCAGCTACATATAAATCGTATGGATAGGGTTCCAACGCGACACTTCCGAGCAGGAACGGATTATTACTATTTGTAACATCCCAGATATTCAATCCATCATTATTAATTATATAAGCTAAATTTCCTCTAACTTCTATATGAGTCATTCCTCCGACATCTATGGAATGGCTACCGCCACTATAAATTATGTACATGTAATCTCCCTGTCCAACATAGGAAACTTGTGGAGCACCAAACACAGCATTACAATTATAAATGGGCAGTGAACCAACCTCATGCAAATTACCGGAACCATCTAAAGATAAAACCACATAGTTTTGTGCTCCTGTTGCATGAACATAACCAGCCTGATCAATGTGAATGTTGTGTGCTGGATTGCCAACATAACCATCAAAAGAAACCTGGAATGGATTATAAGGATCTGAAACATTTACTGAGTGGATATAACCAAAGCCGCATTCAAAGACTGCAAAGTCTCCCTTTACCTGAACATGCCCGACGGGTGTTTCAACATCGAAATAATAGATTTCATTTCTACTGTAAAGAAATGGAACTCTTGGATTTTCAACATTCCATATTTCATATCCTCCTTCGCCACAGGCAAGATATAATCTCTCTGTTTGTACATCATAAAAAATGTCCTCTACTAAACCAACCGTTCTGATTGTATCTGTCATTAATTGCGGATTTGTTACATCAGTTCCATCAAGTATTAAAACAGCTCCACCACTTCCAAGAAAAATGATGTTGCGGACACTATCAACAGCAACGCTATAAGATGAACCGTACGGCCATTCACCTATTCTTTCCAGATTATCATTACCAGATTCTGGTTTTAGCTGTTGTTGTGATTTTAATTCATTAAAAATTTTTTGTTTTGGATTAAACTGGGCTTGCGAATTCCCGGCGAAGAATAGAGTAATTAACAGGACAGCAATATGTGATGTTTTCATTGCGTCTCCCTTTATGTTTTTATAGAATCTATGAATTTTATTTCAATAAATCATCACGTATTGGTCACGGAAAGGTAATCATCAATTGCTAATCCGCATAGAAAATAAGTTTGCCGAATACCAATTAATGACAAACCCCTATCATTTTTCTTTGATAGGGGTTCGTCACGAATGTTTTTTATTTAGTAATTAACAAATATTAACAAGGTGATTATAAAGTAAAGCTCTAACGAAGAAGTATCATTTTTTTCACTCGGGAAAAATTATTAGACTGAATTTTGTAATAATAAATGCCGCTGCTTAAATCGGATGCATCAAATTTGACCTTATGAATTCCTGCCTCGTTATAATCATTAATTAACGTAGCTACTTCTTCACCAATGGAATTGAACACTTTTAATTTTACATTTCCACTTTCAGGAATTGAGTACTGAATAGTCGTGGTTGGGTTAAAAGGATTTGGGTAATTCTGTTTGAGCGAAAAACCAAATGGTATAGATTGTTCATGTCCGACGGGTACAGTATTATCCATATGAATAATAGTTCCATCAAATCCAACCGCCCATCCCTTGTTTTCATCAACAAAATATACAGCACTTAAGAGATTTGTAGTATTTGCCGCCTCAGGTATCCAGTTATCTCCTCCATTTGTAGTGTGTAGGATAATAGCTGCATTGTTATTTCCACCAACTACCCAACCCGTATTATCATTTACAAATTGGACTCCTGAAAACGAATCATCAGATCCAAAAGTCTGAATATTCCAAGTCGCACCACCATCTACAGTTTTGAATATAACTGCATAATGCTGCACAGACAAATCCTCCCCAACAACCCATCCAGTATCTGGATTAACAAAATGAACATCCTCAAATTGATATTCGCTACCAGACATTTGCGTAATCCAGTTGTTCCCACCATCTGTTGTTTTCATCAACAAAATATACAGCACTTAAGAGATTTGTAGTATTTGCCGCCTCAGGTATCCAGTTATCTCCTCCATTTGTAGTGTGTAGGATAATA
>JARRKF010000149.1:0-4819 GCA_037388405.1 Ignavibacteriaceae bacterium
TGTATAAGCTGCCGGAGGAATATTTTTTATATTATAATTACCTTCCAGATCACTTGCTGCACCTATAGAAGTTCCCTCTAAAAATACATTTGCACCAATTAATTCTTCACCTGTTTTAGAATCTACAATTTTTCCAAAAACATTAGCAGTTTCCTGTGCAAAAGTTGAATTGATAAAAATGACTAAACTAAATAGAAACAGGAGATTGAAATACATTATTAATTTTTTAGCGTTTCCTTTTTTCAATTTTTGATGTTTTTTTGTAATGGCAGGAAATGATTCCATTTTATTGCTCTCTCTCTTTATGTGAATTAATAATTCCTTTCGACAAAGTGAACTTAAAATTCGTATGTTAAGAAATTGTTAAGAAAGGGTTAAGTGTATGTTAAGTTTAAAGGCACGATAAAATAACAAAGCCCCGAAGTGTTTCGGGGCTGAAATCTAAAAAATAACTTTAAATAATAATTACTTCATCAAAACCATCTTCTTCGTTTCTGAATAGCCTCCTGCTTTAAGTTGATAAAAATAAACTCCGCTTGGTAGATTCCGGACGATGCCGGAATGACTGTTGAATTCTACATCATACTCTCCTGCGGGTTTCTCTTCGTTAACGAGTGTTGCTATTTCGTTGCCAAGAACATCGTAAACTTTTAGAGTAACGAATTGAGATTGCTTCGCTCCGCTTCCAATGATATAATGAATTTTTGTTGTTGGATTGAATGTATTAGGATATTTTTGCTTTAGAGTAAATCCGGAGGGTATTTTATTAACAGGTTCAACATTGACTGAGGAAATTTCAATTGGTACACTCCAAATTTGATAAATCCCTGTTCTGTTATCCATCCAAGCAGGCCATAGTTTATCATTTGAAGAAGTAATACAAATATTATCTCCCTGATACCCCTGTCCTAAACCACCAATAGGCAAAGGTTTGAAATTCCTATCGCTTATTTCAAATTCGCGCCAGTTATTTCCACCGTCTTCTGATCGAACTAAAAAAACGCCGGTTGAATCCGAAGTCGTATTTCTATCATCATAAAAAATAATATTAAGTCCACCATATCTATCCACATGAACAGCGGGAAAGTATTGAATTGCTCCATTATTTAATTCATCCTGATTAACCCTTATACCAGTAGACCATGTCTGTCCACCATCGGATGAGCGGTTTAAAATTACATCTGGATCACTTCCGGCAGGGGCTAAATCTTTTTGTGTGGTAACAATGTAAATCCAATTATTTCTCGGGCCGCCGGTTGTATCTACTGCAATGTTCGGTAAACCATTTACTCTGATATTACCTTTTGTGGAAAGAATACCACTTATACCATTCATATCGAAGGCATTTTCAGTGACTTGCCAGTTGCTTCCTCCGTTAGAAGATGAAGCAACACCAACAAAATCTTCAGTAAATGGAGATAGAGATGTAACTCCCGCCCAACATACATAGACAATTCCATCAGGTCCCATTGTTATATCTCCACCAGCACTTCGCTGAATGGGATTATTTATCTGAGTTGGATTAGACCAACTTAATCCTCCATCGTCAGTATATGAAAATTGCAAGGGGAAGGGTGGAGCGAACTTTACCCATGCTGCATAACTTCTTCCAAAATATGAACTACCATAATGTGCATCTGACGTCATGGTAGCACGTTCAAGATCATCATTTGAAATTGTTTTTTGATTAGACCAGGTAATTCCAAAATCTGTAGAATAATGTGAATATAAACCGGGAGAAAATCCGCGTCTTGTAAGAATAAACGTTCCATCCTTATCAATAGTAATTCCGGGATCTCCTCCATGCAGAGTTATGGGTTCTCCTTTACATGTATCCGACCCATACCAATTAAATCCACCATCTGTTGAAACATATATTCCTTCACTTATAAAAAAAGGAATAAATATAATGGTGTTTGCCGAGGCAAAAATAATATCTGGATTTGAAGGATGAGTAGCTATGAATACCTCGGTTTGGTTAACATTACTGGGATAAAGTCTGAAGTTCTCACCAATATTTAAACTAAATGTTTTGTTTATGTTTTGAGCGCTTATAAAAGTTGAAAGTATAAATAAAAAAATTAATTTCAGTAACAGATATTTCATAGTCTTGCTTTGCATTTTGTCTCTCCAGAATTAATCATTGATATACTAAATAAATTGCGATATTGAATGACCAAAAGATCTATTTTCTAAATACATTGGTACATTGTTAATTGAAAATATAACCCAATCTAATTCCCGCATAAAAATTTTGTGGCTCGCCTGCTTCGTAGAATCTTCCGTTACTTGAGTTGATATTGATAAATCCGACATAAACTTTATCCGCTATATTATTAATACCTCCGGAGATAAGCAGATTAAATTTTCCAAATGTCATATCAAATCCTAAGTCCGTACCAAAGATAGTATAATCAGCAGTTTTATCTGAGTTTGCATCATCCACGTACATACCACTTACATATCTTACACTTCCTCGAATATACCCTGTGATTTGATTTGTTATATGATGATTGTATGAAAGTGCAAAGAATAAATTATTCTTTGGGACACTTGGTGCAAAATTACCTGTGAAGTTTTGAGTTAGGGTATCAAGGTTTTCATCAACAGTTAGTGCTGAATAATCATCATATACGAAGTCTGAGAAGGTATATGATACTTGCAAATTCAAACCTTCAAAAACGCTCACACTACATCCAAATTCAATACCTGTTCGATTGGTATTTGCTGCATTACGAAAGAAAACATCCCCATAAACTTCAAATGGTATTATCTCGTCTTCAATTAAAATATTAAAGAATGTTGCTTCAAAAATAATATTGTTGAAGAACTGCGATTCAGGAATTATTATATTACCTTTAATTCCCAGCTCAAAGTTTTTTGATTTCTGAGCATTCAGATCAGGATTGAGCAGGATAGATGGATTGGAACTTGTTGGATAGTTATCCATTTCATTTCCCGCAGGAGAATCAAAACTTAGTCCATAGGAAGTATAAATAGCAACACTCGGTGTAAGCTTAAAATTAAGTGCGGCTTTAGGGGTAAATGCTTCAAATCTCCTGAATGCATTTCTGCTTTCTAATAACTTATCAACAGTTTCATAATATACATTATCGTATCTGCCTGTAATAAGAAGATAAAATCTTTTGTCGTACAATTCCAAAAAGTCTGAAAAATAGAATCCATTATTACCAATTGTTTCATCAGTAAGAGCAAGAAGCTGGTCTCCCTTTTGTCCGCCTATATTGTTGTAGTATTCTATAGGTCCTGTTTGATAAAGAAAATCTCCACCTATTGAAAACTCATTATCAAGTCCGGCAATCTTATGTCTGTATATGTACCTATACGAACTTCCTATACCGTAACGGTTAATGATTCGATATTGGGCTGAGGTACGATGAAAAAATTTAATTGTTCCATATGGAAGAACTTCTATTTCCTGGTTATTATTTTTACCGAATTTTGTGTTGAACTTTAATCCCAGACGTCCTTTTGTCGTGATTCTTTTTGAATCTCTGTCTAACTCTCTCTGTGCTGCCTGATATGGATCTTCACTAAATTCATCTTTAGTTAATGAGCCGGGCAATTTTATTAATCCATCGACAAAATATCCCAATATCTGCAGATTGGTTCCATCGCCGGGTAGTATATCAGTGACTGTATTAAAAATATGCCAGTAATCTTCACTGTGAGGTCTAAAACCTTTGTAGTTGTGATAGCTGTATGTCCCCAGCAAACCATATTTATCTGTTCTGACTCCAAATTTCAATCCGTTTCTTCTCAGATCAAAAGATCCGAACTCGTTGAACTGTGTTGCGAAAGAGTAGGGAAAATATATATCATTTATAAAATTGATTACACCACCTGGTGCATTAGTATAAAGAGAAGAGGAATTTCCTTTTACAACTTCAATGCTTCCAATTGAATTGAAATCAATTGCCTCAATTCTAGTCTGTCCGTCCGGCTCTGATTCAGGAATTCCATCCAGTAGAATCCTTACACCCCTGATGCCGGTATTTGATCGGCTTCCAAAACCTCTTATTGCAATCCTTACATCATGATTTCCGTATCGGGATTGTAGAAATAATCCGGGTACATTTTCCAATACATCATCGACAGTTACCCGTCTGCTATATTTGAATTGACTACTTTTAAGACGAACAACAGGATAAGGTATATCAATTATTTTCTGCTCCATTCTGGTAGCTGTTACTACTACATCATCGGTTTCATATTTGAGTGTATCAACTCTAGTAATCGACGTATCACCTACTACAAGAATTTGCGAGTAAAGATTCGCCTACAAGAATTTGCGAGTAAAGATTCGCGCTGCCAATCATCAAACAAACGAAAATAATTACATTAGATAATGTGTTTGAATTAAACATTTCTCACCTTATTTAATAAGTTTAAAATCTTGATTAGGAAAGGGAATTCAGATAAAACGAGGCGGTGGAGTCTGGGTATCCTTCTTGATTTGAAGGTAAAAAACTCTTTTATTATTTCTATATATTGAACCGGGCGAATTAATCCGTTCGGGGATTAAATAACAAACCGGTTCTGAATACACAGTACTAGGTTGATTGTTATCGGGTGGTATTTCTTTCTTATTTAAAGAATTTTTGTCAACTCTATCGTGTAAATTTTTTTCTAAAATGTTTTCCATTTCATCACTAATACAATAAAAGTATATCAGCGAATCCCTGTCTTCTTGTTTAACTATGTCAAAATACTTTTCATTTAGTCGGAATTCTTTTGGTCCTATTTTTTTAAAGTTGTTTTTGTTCGGTCCAATGTCTTTTTTATTCAATATTATTAA
>JARRKF010000150.1:0-4295 GCA_037388405.1 Ignavibacteriaceae bacterium
TAATTGATAATTATGATCTTCGATGGGAGTGGTTTTTACGTCCGGGAGAAATAATTGCTGTCAGTGGTTTTTATAAATACTTTAAAAATCCAATTGAAAGAGTAATAAATGTTCAATATTCCTCCGAAGGCGGTGAAGCATACTATGATAACATTGATCATGCAAGAGTATTAGGTGTCGAGTTTGAGGTTAGAAAACGTCTGGATGAATTTATGGATTTACTACATTACTTTAATGTTGCCGCAAATCTATCGCTGATCAATTCGGAAGTTGATATTCCAGATAACGAACTAACATTAATTAGAGAGCTAGACCCAAATGCAGAATCCACACGTCAGTTGCAAGGGCAATCACCTTATATTCTGAATTTGGAGCTTAGTTACTTAAATCCAAGTATAGGAACAAATTTATCAATCTTTTATAATGTGTTTGGAGATCGGATTGCTGAGATTAGTATTGGCGGTACACCTGATGTCTTTGAAAGATCTAAACCTACATTAGATTTTATAGCTTCACAAGATGTATTCCAGAATTTCAATTTAAAATTAAGTATAAAAAATATTCTTAATTCATCTTATAAATTAACCCATGAATTTAAAGGAAGTGAGTATTTACGAACTGAATATAAAACCGGTACCTCTGTTTCCATTGGAATCGGTTATAGTTTAAACTAACTAACTAAATTACAACAACTAAATTATGAGGGAATATGCCTCTTAGATCCAAAATTCTGTTCTTACTTGTTATTTTAACATCGGTTACGTTTGGACAGATCGTCGTAACTGATGCTGATATAGAATCAGGACAGACATACAACATGACAGCAAATAATACCTATATATTAGACGGTCGTGTTTATGTGGAAGATAATGCCGTTTTAAATATTGAAGCAGGCACAGTAATAAAAGGTAAAGAAGTTCCAACAGCTCCTGAGCCAGTTAGTGCATTAATTATCTGTCGAGGTGGGAAAATTTTTGCAACTGGAACTCAGAACGAGCCAATTATATTTACTGCAGAATCTGATGATTTATCAGATCCTACTGATTTATTGTATTCTGACAGAAAATTATGGGGTGGTGTTATTATGTTAGGTAAAGCATCAATTAATCATGTTGGGGGTGTTAATCAGATTGAAGGTATCCCATCAACCGAACCAAGAGCACAATATGGTGGCGGTCTTACTCCTGATGATAGTGATAACTCAGGTGTGCTAAGTTATGTATCTATAAGACATGGTGGTTATGAAATTGGTTCTGGAAATGAAATAAACGGTTTAACATTAGGTGCTGTAGGAAGTGGAACAACTATAGATCACGTCGAGGTTTTTGCAAATGAAGATGACGGTTTTGAGTTTTTTGGTGGAACCGTGAACACAAAATATTTGGTATCTGCATATTGTGCTGATGATGGTTTCGATTATGATGAAGGTTTTAGAGGAAAACACCAGTTTTGGTTTGCAATTAAGGATCCCATTGATGGAGGAGGGCGATTAGGTGAACATGATGGAGGTACTGACCCAGAAGACGGACAACCATACGCCATTCCTATCATTTACAATGCTACGTATATAGGACCTGGTGCAACATCTACTCCAATTGGTGACGGTGCAGAAGCTATTATTTTCAGAGATAATGCTGGTGGAAAATACTATAACAGCATCATAACGGAATACAATGGCGGTAATGGTGGATATGGAATTACTGTTGAAGATCTCGCAAGTGGTGAAGACAGCCGCGCAAGACTAGAAGCTGGTGATCTGGTTTTAAGTGATAATTTCTGGTGGAATTTTGGCGCCTCTAATAATGTTGATAGCGTAGCTAGACAGGATTTTGTTCGTTCACATATTCTTGCTAATAATAATCAAATAGTAGACCCACAAATAAATAATATTGATAGAGGTTATAATGCAATACTTGACCCAAGACCAAATGTAAGCAGCCCTGCAGCTTCCGGTGCTCCTGATCCAACAGATCCATTCTTCGATAACGTTGATTATTATGGAGCTTTTAATCCTAACAGTTATCTTTGGACAGAAGGGTGGACTGCATTATCATCTAATGGTATTACAGAAGTAAAAGAGTCTTATAGTAATAGTAATGTTCTACCTGAATCGTTTAATCTTAGCCAAAACTATCCTAATCCATTCAACCCTACAACAAAAATTAATTATTCAGTTTCTGAACCTTCCAATGTAAGAATAGCTGTTTATGATGTTCTTGGAAGAGAAATTGAAATTCTTGCTGAAGGATTCAAACCTGCAGGTAATTACGAACTAACTTTTAACGCTGAGAACTTACCAAGTGGATTATATATTTATACATTTGAATCCGGTTCTACAAAGATTACGAAGAAGATGACTTTGCTTAAGTAAATTTTCTCTCTCTCGCTCTCTCCTTCGACTAAGGGCGCTGCTTTCTGTAGCGCCTTTTTTATTTTTTAAGATGTGAGTAGATTTAAATTGTGAAAAATATTCTGACAAAAATAGTTTTAATCAGTCTAATTGTTTCCTCTATCTCAATTTCTCAAGTTCAGGAACGCTTATCACCAATCGATTTAAATTCCTCTGCCGCTTCAATAGAAAAACATCTTAATGTTCTCGCGAGCGATATTTTTGAGGGAAGGGGAACGGGTACAACAGGTGGAGATCTAGCGGCAAAATATATTGCACTTGAATATTCAAAATACGGATTGAAACCTGTAGGGGAGGAAACTTCATATTATCAGAATATACCTATGCACGGAAGTTTTCCTCTATCATCTTCAGAATTAAAAATATATCTTGACTCGGAAGCGACTACACTTAATCTTGAAAAAGATTATTTACTTTACAAATCCGGTCAGCAAACATTTATTCCGCTACCACTTCCATTGGTATTTGTCGGTTACGGAATTATTGCTCCTGAGTACGATTATAATGATTATCAATCAGTTGATGTTGAAGGAAAGATAGTTGTTTTTCTGCAAGGTGAACCTGAATCTGATAATCCGGATTTTTTTAATGGAAACATTCCCACAGTCTATAGTTATCCCTCCTCAAAGCAGAGAATCGCAATATCAAGAGGTGCTGCGGGAAGTATACTTATTCCTGATAGTTCAAATTTGAATTGGGAGAAGCAGGTTAGCAATTTTGCTTTTGAAGATGTGAACCTAGCTTATTCGGCATCTAATAATCTCAGCATTTTGATTAATCCGGAAGTCGCGGAGATTCTTTTTGAAGAATCGGACTATTCTTTAAATCAAATTATGCAAATAAAAGAGGAGAAGAAAATTTTAAGTTTCCCTCTTAAGTCTAAATTAACTTTTAAGGGAGAGTACACTCAAAGAGATTTTCTATCCCAGAATATCGCTGGAATGATTGAAGGAAGCGACCCGGAATTAAATCAAAGCTATATAATAATTTCTGCGCATTACGATCATCTTGGAATTGGTCCACCTGTAAATGGGGATTCTATTTACAATGGTGCATTGGACAATGCAATCGGGGTTTCTGTTCTTCTTGAACTTGCAAAATCTTTTTCTGATCTTAATATTCCTCCAAAAAGATCAATAATTTTTCTTGCTCTAACGGGTGAAGAGAAAGGATTGTTGGGTTCACAATATTATACAGATAATCCACTTGTTCCTTTATATAAAACTTTAGCTGATATTAATATTGACGGCGTTGCAATGTTCAGAGATTTTAAATCTCTTGTTGGAATAGGTTCTGAATATTCTACTCTTAAGTCTTTTTTAATGGAAACAGCGACTCATTTGAATTTGACAGTTGAAAATATTCCGCCTGAGTTTAACCAAACCGAGGCATTCAATCAATCTGACCAGGTTAGTTTTGCGACTGCTGGTATTCCTTCAATTTTAGTTTTAGAAGGATTAAAAAACAAAAACAAGAGCAGGGAAGAAGTTCTTAATTCTTTTGTTGATTACATTGTTAATCGCTACCACACTCCTTCTGATGATCTAAACCAGAAGATAGATTATGTAGCTGCAGCACAGAATGCAGTGGTTTTATTTGAGTTGACTAATAATATTGCAAACTCAGAAGACACACCAGAGTGGGACTCAGGCTCACCTTTTATTAACGCAAGACTAAGATCCATCGCTGAAAAAAAGTAATTTGAATTTATCAATTTATTGCTGTTCTTCCTTCATAAAATCACACAAAAATAGAACTAAAAAATCGATTTTTTAATGATTTTCAACGTTCTGGAAAATTTAACATTTTCTTAATATTGGAATGTTAACTGCCTCGTTCTCTTCTTGTATATTTCATCATTCACTTCAAAAAATTTAATTAAAGT
>JARRKF010000151.1:0-8862 GCA_037388405.1 Ignavibacteriaceae bacterium
GCGATGTGGTTGATGTAAAAGACGGTTATGCCCATAATTTTCTGCTTCCGCGGAAGATCGCTTACATTGCACTCGATGGTAACTTAAGGGCTTTGGAAGAAGAGAAAAAAGCAGTTGTTAAAAAAGCGAAGCATGAATTACAGGCTGCTGAAACACTAGCAACAGAATTGGAAAAGGTGTCTGTTACTATTCCTGTACAGGTTGGTGAAGAAGATAAAATATTTGGTTCTGTAACAACACAAATGATAGCTGACAATCTTAAAGAAAAAGGTTACGATATTGATAAAAGAAAAATCGAAATTGATGAGGCAATAAAAACATTGGGAATTTATAGTGTGAATGTAAAACTTCATCCGAGTGTTGGTGCTAAAGTTAAAGTTTGGGTAGTTAGAGAATAAACTTTTTAAGTACTAAAACAAAAAAAGGGAAGCAAATTGCTTCCCTTTCTTGTTTTAAATTATAAACAATTTATTAATGAACTTTTATTTTCTTTTCACGTATCATTTTTGCTAAATCTGCTGTACCATTTTTACTTATGGTCTTTAATGCTTTTGCAGATACCTTAACAGTTACTTCTCGGTTTAATTCCTGCACCCAGATTTTTTTAGTCTGTAAATTTGGTAAAAATCTTCTTTTAGTTTTATTGTGCGCATGGGAAATACTGCTTCCATATTTTGGTCCTACACCGGTTATCTCACATTTTCTGGCCATTTAAAACTCCTTTAAAATCAAATTCTTTTGAAATTTTGAGCGCTAAATATAAAGATTTTTTTCGTAAACAAAACTACTTTTTGCTTGATTTTTTTCTCTTTTTAATAATATTCGAAATATTATGTTAGCAGTTGAAAAATTCATTCATAATGCTATCTTAGAGCTAAAATTTAAAGACTTTCCTTACTATTATTAGCTTTTAATTTGAAAGGTTTAAAATGGAATTTTATGAATTACATCCGATAAATCCGGAAATAAGATACATCAATAAAGCAATAAAAGTTCTTAAAGACGGTGGAGTAATTATTTATCCAACAGATACTGTTTATGGAATTGGGTGTGACATTTTTAATAAACAGGCTTTAGACAGAGTTAAGGAGATAAAAATAAATCCCGATATTAAATTGTTAAGCTTCATTTGTTCTGATTTAAAAGACATTTCGAAGTATGCTAAAGTGTCCGATTACGCTTATAAGACTATGAAACATCTGCTACCAGGCCCTTATACTTTTATTTTACCAGCTGCTAAACTTGTGCCCAAAAAATTATGGAGTAGAAGAAAAACAGTTGGTATAAGAATCCCTGATCACAAAGTAGCACTAAAAATAGTTGAAGGTTTAGGTAATCCGATAATCAGCACAAGTGCAACAACGCGAAAGGGAGATTTGCTGATCAATCCGTATGAGATAAAATCGGTTTTTGAGTTTCAGGTTGATCTAATGCTGGCTTCAGGCAACCTGAGTGGAAAACCTTCAAGTGTGATTGATCTAAGTGATGAAGAACCAGTTATCGTTAGAGAAGGTGCTGGTGATATCAGTATTTTTGCTTAATTATTTTTCCTTCCGGTAAACCTGTGTTGATGATGCTTGTGCCAATGGAGTCAGAATTACTTCGTTTATATTAACGTGATTTGGACGAGTAGAGCAAAACAATGCAGTTTCAGCAACATCTTTTGGAGATAATGGCTTTAAACCTTTATAAACACTTTTAGCTCGCTCTTTATTTCCTCTGAATCTCACAATACTAAATTCAGTTTCAACCATTCCAGGATCGATACTTGTAACTTTTATTCCTTTATCCAAAACATCTAATCTTGTTGATTGACTTAGGGCTTTCACGGCAAACTTGGTTGCTGCATAAATATTTCCACCGGGGTATACTTCGTGTCCTGCTGTTGAACCGATATTAATTATATGACCAGACTTTCTTTTTACCATTAATGGAATTACGTGACGTGTAACAAATGCCAGCCCTTTGATATTAGTATCGATCATCTCGTCCCAGTCTTCTTTTTTACCTTCGTAGATTTTGTCAAGTCCTCTTGAAAGTCCGGCGTTGTTGATGAGTACATCAATTTTCTTCCAATTGCTTTCTAATGAAGCGATTGTACTCTCCACTTGCTCATAATTTCTAACATCAAGTTTAATACATTTGATTTTTATTTTATTTTCTTTTTCCAATCTTTTTGCCAGATTTTTAACTCTGTCTATTCTTCTAGCAGCCAGAATCAAATTTGCTTTTTCTTTGGCGAATAATTTTGCACACGCTTTACCTATTCCTGATGAAGCACCGGTTATGAATACAGTTTTATTTTTTAATTGAAGCATTAATAAACTCCGATCGAGAAGTGAATGAAATTAATTGTAAAAATAAAAAATATCGATACGAATGTTAACTTGAAGAAGGAATAAATTTTCAACTAAATGAACACGCCATCTATTTTATGCCCACACTTTCTGCATTTACCATTTACAAGGTGATTTGAAATTACTGAATGCCAGTTTCTTTTTATTAATTTTTCATTACAGTTTGGGCAGTAGGTTATTTGACCTTCTGAGTTATATACATTCCCCACATAACAATATTTTATTCCCATATCTATTGCAATCTTTCTTGCCGTGGTCAAAGTATTTTCAGGAGTTCTGTCCTTATCTCTCATCTTAAAATCGGGATGGAAAGCAGTAAAGTGAAGGGGCACATTCTCTCCCAGATTTTTCAATATCCAATCACATTCTCTTTTAATTTCTTCAGAAGAATCATTCTCATCGGGGATAATCAAGGTTGTAATTTCAAACCAGACATCAGTTTCATTTTTTAACCAGATGAGTGTGTCTAGGACATCATTAAGATGAGAGTACGTATTCTTCCAGTAAAATCTTTCTGTGAATCCTTTTAAGTCAACATTTGCAGCATCAATATATTTATAAACATCTTTGCGAGCTTCTTTATCAATATAACCTGCTGTAACCATCACGGATTTTATTCCTTCCTCTCTTGCAATCTTCGAAATATCAATTACATATTCACCAAAAATTGTTGGATCGTTATATGTATATGCGATGGAAGGCGTGTTATATCTTTTCGCGAGATTTATAACTTCTTCCGGTGAGGCTTCTAGTGAATTTAAATCATCAAGCTTTGCTTTGCTCATTGACCAGTTCTGGCAAAACTTGCATCCAAGATTGCATCCAGCGGTTCCAAAGCTTAAAATATCTGTGCCAGGGAGAAAATGATTGAGAGGCTTTTTTTCGATTGGATCAACTGCAAAACCAGTTGGTCTTCCATAGCCTATTGAGTATAGTTTGCCTTCAATATTTTGCCGGATAAAACAAAAGCCAGGTAGTCCTTCACCAATTTTGCAGTACCGCGGACAAAGCGTACAAAGAATTTTGTTATTGTCTGCAGGTTTCCACCATTTAGCTAATACTTTATTCATAACCTAAAAAATGAAATCTTAATTATAATTCTTCAATATGAAGGAAATCACTCCTGCCTTTCTCGCTTAACGGAGCTCTCGATAAAAATATAACCAGGTCACCCTTTTTAATATGAAGAAAATCACTCCTGCCTTTCTCATTTACTGGAGCTCTTGATAAAAATATAACCAGATCACCCTTTTTAACAAGTCCAGCATTTAGTACTAAATCCTTTGCAACTTCAATTGCAGCATGCTGCTTATCAATTTTTTCAATAAACAAAGAATTCACCCCCCAGCGTAGGCATAAATTATTCATTGTATTATGGCTATCGGAAAGAGCTATTATTTTTGATTTAGGACGGTATTTTGCTAAACCTCTTGCAGCTCTTCCTTTGAATGTAAAAACAACTATCGCAGAAGCTTTTACTTGATCAGCAACGAGGGTAATTCCTTTTAGAACAGAATCAAAAAGATTTTCTTCCAGCACTTCAGGAACCTGAAATTTAATATTCTCATTAACTATAAAATGCCGTTCAGCGTTTAACACAATTTCATGCATCATTTTAACAGTATCTACCGGGTGTTTTCCCACAGAAGTTTCCCCACTCAGCATTACTACATCGCTGCCATCCCAGACAGCATTTGCAACATCGGCTGCTTCGGCACGTGTTGGTATTGGCGAATTAATCATCGATTCCAGCATTTGTGTTGCAGTTATTACAAGCTTACCAGTCTCATTACATTTTTTTATTATTTCCTTTTGAATAACCGGTACTTCTGCAGGAGATAACTCTACTCCCAGATCACCACGAGCAACCATTATACCATCGGCAACGTTAAGAATTGAATCAAAATCATCAATTGCTTCTTTCTTTTCGATTTTTGCAATTACAGGAATTTCTTTCCCTTTGTTACTTAGCCATTTCTTTAGTTCATTTATATCATCAGATTTTCTAACAAAGGAGAGAGCTAAATAATCAATGTGTTTATTGATTAGAAATTCCAGGTCCTCAAAATCTTTTTCAGTTAAGCTAGGAGTAGAAAGTTTCATTCCCGGAAGGTTCATTCCTTTACGAGGTGAAAGAGTTCCTCCTGTCTCAATTTCACAGATTATCGATCGATCTTTTTTACTTATGATTTTCAATCGTATTAAACCATCGTTTATCAAAATCATATCACCAATATCCGCATCTTTATTTAAGCTTTTATATGATGTAGATATTAATTTTTCATCTCCCAAAACATCATCAATTGTAATTTCAATTTTATTTCCAGTCGAGATTTCAATCTCGGGTTTCTTCAATTCTCCAATTCTTATTTTTGGCCCCTGCAGATCAGCAAGTATAGCAAGTGGGGAATTTAACTCTGTTCTTGCAGTGTGAATGTTTTCAAAAAGATGAGAATAAAAATCATAATCACCGTGAGACATATTCAGTCGAACAGCGTTAACCCCGGAGGAAATTAATTTCTTTATAATTTCAGGGCTGGAAGTCTGAGGACCAAGTGTTGCTAAGATTTTAGTTTTATTCAAATCATCAAGCAATATTATCTCTTCCTGATCTTACGTTTAGTAGGTTTTGGAGTTTCATCTTTAATCGAGCGTGACTTTTTATACATTTCTTTCAGTTTTTTCTCAACCAGATCGAACACAGAATTTTTTTCATATCCTCTTGCAACTTTTTTTCCGGCTTTAACGCCCGTTAAAATTTCTATTCCTTCCTCAATTCTAGAAATAGGATAGATATGAAATTTTTTGTTCTTTACTGCTTCAATTACTTCATCGCTTAACATTAATTCTTTCACGTTTAAAGCAGGAATTACCACACCTTGTTTTCCAGTAAGTTTATCTTCTTTACATACCTGATAAAATCCTTCAATCTTTTCATTTACTCCGCCAATCGGTTGAACATCACCTTTTTGATTTAATGAACCGGTGACTGCAATACCTTGCTTAATCGGTAATCCGGAAAGGGTAGAAAGTAATGCATAAATTTCCGCACATGATGCACTGTCTCCATCAACTGTTCCGTAGGATTGTTCGAAAACTAGGTTTACATTGAATGCTAAAGGAATATCCTGTCCAAATGTTTCTTTAAAGTAACCGGAGATTATTAAGACACCTTTGTTGTAATGTCTTCCACTCATACCAGCTTCGCGTTCAACATTAATTATGTTTCCGCTTCCGAGTGAGACTGTAGCTGTAATTCGTGTTGGTCTTCCAAATGAATAAAAATCCGCAGCATAAATTGCGAGTCCATTTATTTGCCCAACTCTTTCCCCGGTTTTGTCCATCAGAAAAGTTCCGTCTTCGTACATTTCAGAAATTTTAGACTCCAGCATTCCGTGTCGGTTAACAGCGTTCTCATAAGCTTTTTTAACGTGTGCCGCAGAAACAATTTTAAAACCGTCGTCTTCAGCCCAGTAATTTGCCTCTCTCGCAAGGTCAGCAATTTTTGAGAAGCGTGTTGTCAGTTTATTTTTTTGACCCGCAAATAATGCAGCAATCTCTAGCAAATAAGCAATTGCAGTTTTATCGAACTCTTTAAGTTTTTCTTCCTTTATTAATTTTTTTATAACCTGAGCGTATTGGGAAAGTACTTTATCTGATCGTTTAATTTCATAATCAAAGTCTGCTTTTATTTTGAACATTTTCTTGAAATCATATTCGTATTCTGAAAGTACAGAGTACATATACTGGTTACCGATTAGAATAACTTTAATGTTGATGTCAATCGGTTCCGGTTTTAATGTAATATTTGAAATCTGAAAAACACTTGGAGAATCCTGAAATTCCAGTTTGTTGTAAGTCAAAGTTCTTTTAAGAGTTTTCCATACACCATGCTCTTCAAAAAGATGCATTACATTTAAAACAATGTATCCGCCGTTTGCACGTAGTAGAGAACCCGCTTTAATATTTGTGAAATCGCTATAATAATTTCCTTTGCCATCATTTACTCTGTCTATTGCGCCAAAAAGATTTGAATAGGTCGGAGATGTTTCGATGATGATAGGACATTCATTCATCTCCGTGTTATCCAAAACAATATTTACTTCATATTCCTTAAAATAATCTATAATGTATCCTTCACTTGTTGTTTCTCCGACTGGCTTAGCACCTTTAAATATGTGAATATTTTCAAGGATGTTTTTTTCGATTTGATGCAAGTAGTCTAAAACTTTAGAATCATTATATCGTTCCATAAGATTTTCAAGAATTCCTTTTACTACATGAACAAGGCTGCCTCTTTCAAGCGCTGTCATTTTTTCTTGAAATTCTTCGCTGATTTTCAATCCTTTTTTAAATAATACCTGAAGCTCTGTTTGATAATCATTATATTTTTTTATTAATTCTTCAGCTTCAGCTTGAGTAATATTTCCCTGTTCAACCTGTTCGTTAAGTTGAAATATTGGTATCGGTTTTTCTTTAACGATCGGCATAATATCAGGTCGTGCAATTTCTCCCATCTTAACCTGGCCCAAAGTAAATCCAGTTTTTCGTAGTTTACCATCAAAATCTTTCATTAATTCCTGTTCTTTTTGCGAATAGTCTGCTACTATTTTTTTCTTTTTCTCCAGATATGCTTCGCTTTCGAGAGCTTGTGGTATTTTTCGTTTTAAAATTTCTATTGCGTGTGTGAGATTTTTTCTAAAAACTTTTGCTTTTCCTTTTGGGAAAGTAAGAAGAGTTGGTCTGTCAGGATCTTTAAAGTTGTTAACATACGCATAATCGTAAAGTGGCGGACAATCCGCACCAATGGTTTCCAGCATCTGCTTAACTGTTGTTGCTTTTCCTGATCCCGACATTCCGGCAATAAAAATATTATATCCCGGTGATCTCATCTCAACACCAAGCTTTAACGCTTTTAACGCTCGTTCCTGACCAAGTATTCCTTCAATTGGTTTTAGTTCTTCAGTTGAAGAAAATTCAAAAATAGACGGATCACATTTCCATCTTAAATCTTCAGGTGCCAGTTCTTTATATTTTGTGGATTTTGGGTAAGCCATTTTTTTATCCATAATAGTTTAATTTTGGTTGGTATTTTCAATAAATGCTTGTAAAATCTTCTATCAAAATCTAATTATTATTGTTGCTAATAACAAAGAAACCTTAGTTTACAGATGAATCCTGAATCAATACAGAAGGCTCGATCTTATTTTCCTTATTTAAAGAAAGAAATTATTTATTTCAATCATGCTTCAACTGCACCTATGAGTATTAAAGTCAGGGAAAGAATTGAAGCATTCCTAATGGAACGAAGTGAAGAAAAAATTGATGACTATTATGCATTTAAAGATGTGGCAGATGAAACGAAAGCATTAATTAGTGAAATGATTAGTTGTAACGAGGACAGAATCGCTTTTCTTGACAATACAACAAATGGAAATCGATTGGAAGAAGGGAGACAGGATATTATTAAATGATGTTGAATTTCCTGCGAATGTTTATCCTTTTCTTCAATTGAAGGAAAAAGGAGTTGAAGTTGATTTTATTAAATCTAAAAATGGAATTGTAAGTGCTGAAGAAGTAATTGATGCAATCAAACCGGAAACGAAATTAATTTCAATCAGCTTTGTGCAATTTTTGTCCGGATACAAAGTTGACCTTGAAAAGATTGGAAAAGTGTGTAAAGAAAAAGGAATTATTTTTTCAGTCGATTCAATTCAGGGATTAGGTGCTGTTAGGTTGGATGTTGAAAAATTTAATATCGATTTTCTTTCCAACGGAACACAGAAATGGTTATTCGGTTTGCAGGGTCTTGCTTTTATCTATGTGAGAAAAGAACTTCAGGAAAAAATGAAATCTGCACCAATTGGATGGCTTGCTGTTAATAACGCCTGGGATTTGCTAAACTTCGATCTTATAACAAAAGAAACTGCAGAGAGATTTCAACCGGGAACTCTGAACAATCTAGGAATTTATGCACTTAATTCATCAATGAAATTTTTAAAGGAGTTTGGTTTTGATGAAATTGAAAAGCGGGTGATAAGTAATTCAAGATACTTTATTGAAGAAATGGCTAAGATAGGTTATAAATCACCTTTAAGTTTGCTCTTTACGTGAAGGGTATATTAGATTTGCACCACATTTCTATAACACAAAGCAAGAGATTGATAAAGTAGTTGATGAACTGAGAAATTTTTAGAATCTTTTGTTGAATATAGAAATTAATAAATCACCTAAAATACCAGGGTAAGCAATGAATAATTCTCAAATAAGAATTTTATATAAGCTGATTTTGTTGACAATTATGATATCAGGATTATATACATTAGAAATTTATTCACAACAAAAAGAAGAAGTTAGAATAAGTCCAAAAGCCGCTGTTGAGCAAACAGTTGGTTTTACGATTATAAGGATTGAGTATAGCCGACCGGGAGTAAAAGGAAGAAAAATTTGGGGAGGTTTGGTTCCTTATGATGTTGTCTGGCGTGCAGGTGCAAACGAAGCAACA
>JARRKF010000152.1:0-4256 GCA_037388405.1 Ignavibacteriaceae bacterium
GCGTGGATCTTCTCCCGGTTCCGCAAGAAATTCAGAATGTTGAAGTTCTCTGTTTTTATTGTTCTTTATAAAGATAGAATACTGAAACGGAATTTGCTGGTAAGGTTTTGAGTTATTAAACAACGGAACAGCAGGCTGAAAAGTTTCAAAATCCATAAAGTATAACGGATAATTCAAATCAGAGATAAAATTTTTAATTGCATCTCTATCAATCACCGTTTCACCACTATTGTAAACGTCTAGTTGAAGCCTGTTGTTTTTATTAAGCGGAAAATTTTCAGGAATGTCTTCAAATTTTATTATCCCTTCTCTGTAAAGCTCATATTTCTTCGACAGGTGCATGCCGGAAAAATCAAATATCGAATTCCTGGGAATATGTTTACGGCAATAATTAAAAAAACCACAGATATAAGGATTATAGCAATGCTCGCCGATATCAATATCCGGAATTTGTTTCTTCATTAATACTTTCTTAAATCTTTTAACATTTTCTTTAACAGAATTCTGCATCGGCGTAATTAATTCTATTACTGATTCGCTAATGAATAACTCTCTAAGGTTAAGCTCGCCTTTCCGTATATATTGATTATTTATATAAATGATTGAAAAATCTTTTACTTTAATTCCAAGATTTGAGATTACATAGTATTGTAAAGATGCATCATTCAAATAGGTTTCTGATATCGAAGTCGAACTTTTTACTTCGTAAATTTTCCATTGGTCATTTTCTCTTACTGCAATATCTGCTATTGAAAGAACTTCATTGAACATAAAAGCGGCTTCATAAATTACGTTAGTCCCATTTTCAATAAGTTCTGAAGTACGTTTCAAAGCTTTTTCGTAATCCGGTGGATCTCCTGAAGCAGCAATCTCCCCTCCGGGAAATAATTGTTGTGCAAGCTCTCCAACGTTTGTTCCCCTTTTAAATATTGCTTTCTGCATTTCACTAAGATCATCCATCTCGTTATAATGGTATTTGTAAAGGTAGAGATGCTTTTCGCACTGAAGTCCTTTGATATAGGAAGATTTGCTTAAAAGATGAGAAGCCATAAGTTTCCTTTAATATTGTTTTAAAATATAGCTTATTATTAGAATAAATGCTTTTAAATGAATTGAGTTTTGAATTTAATTTGGGCAATTTTGTTTTAGCAACTTTTTGGGAGTATCATGAAAAAGAAAATAGAACTTAGCGGTGGTCTTAAAGATATGGTCACATATTGCACAGCCATCTATGAACTGGATGGCGAGGTTGATTCAGAAATGATTAATGATGTAATCGAACACAGTCCAATCTTTGAGAATAAAAGTTTCTACACCAACATTCACGGTACGGTTCAAAGAACAACCATAAATCGGAACAGTAAAGTATTTATTAAAGGAAACAGAGTAACTTTGCAGATCAGGTATGACATACTTAGAGTTGTAGATATTGAATTAACAGAGAAAGATGAAAACTGGATAAAGAACGATATAAATAACCTGATTAAGCATTTTGAATTGTTAATTACTCCAATTGAATAATAAAATGAAACCGAAATCAATTAAATACAAATTGTTAATACTATTGACTTTTGTCTCAACTTCCTTTTCGCAATCAAACCGATACACAAAAGGTGCGGAGAATGGTTATATGTGGCAGGCTATGAGTGAGCCAAATTTAATGTTCAGTGCTTCAAAAGAAAATTATCTGAGCTCAATTCTTGACCGGATACGAATAACTGGGGAAAAATATCCCGAGATTGCCCCTCTGTCCTGCAGAGAAGATATCAAAAAAATTTATAACGAGGGAAAATCAAGCAAAATTTCTCTTGAAGATGTAGTAAAAGCAATAGACAAATTTTATTCGAAAAGAGATAATCTTATTATCCCGATAATTTTCGCGTACTGTTATACTATTAAAAAATTTGCGGGGGTGAGTTATAAAGAGCTGATAAAATACAGAGAGGATATTCTTAAATTTTGTAACGGATAGGTTTCAGAAGTCGAGTTTTGTTTGATCTGTTCTGGATTTCTTCTTAGGCTCACGATGTTTTTTAAGAAAATCACCAAAATCTTCTTTTGAAATAATATATATTTTTCCAACCTGCTCTGCTTTAAGCTTTCCGGATCGAATGTGATATAAAACCCCGGAGTGGCTGATGTTCAAAAGTTTTGCAACTTCCTCAACGCTAAAAAATTCTCTCATTACACTGATTTTATTGTTTGAAACAAAGCTTTAAAAGAAATCAAAATTAAATTAAGCAGTAGAATCATCATATTCAATCTTTTTGATAATTATATGTTTGATTTAATCGGAGCTATTTGAGTATTAAAAGAGGAAAATAAAGATTTACTGGCTTAAATTAATGCAGCCACTAAATCGAGGAAGGTATTAAAATTACAGCGACTTCAAATAATCAGCTTATTATACCTGTATAGGATTTTGCTTTCTTTTTCCCGGGATTTTGTTTGTCTTTATTTCTAGCAACAAGAAAAGCTATACCAAAAAGTGCAGCGGCAATTATCACCAATATCAAACCGCTGTAAAAGGCATTTAGATTTCCTATTACAAACCTTATAAGCTGAACCACAATAAAAATCCCGATTACCTCCAGGGCAAACCATAAGGAACCGATTATTGTTTTTCTGTTGATGTTCATACAATATTACTTAACTAATAATTAACTCAAAGATATAAAATAAATAGTACTAAATCTCTTCAATATTTATTAAATAATTATTAAATCTTTTTTGATATGGTAAGAATTTCAACCAAAATCTTAAAAACAAGTTCAAATCCCAATTTATCCCACACTCAAAGCAGCTGATTTTTCCGTTCATAACTATTGCCCGCCGCTCGCTAAAAAATAAATACCGAAGCAACACTTTAAGAGTCTATATTACATACAGATAAACTTAAAATAAATCAAGGAGGACTAAAATGAAATCTTTATTATTTGCTCTTATACTAACTTTTACAATGGTCAGCACACCATTCCCTGCCGGAAATCCAAAAGCAATTCTGGAAATGAAACAAAATACTGTTTCAAGTCTTTTAATAGGTTTAAATTCAAGCAATCTTGGCTTGAAGAGCAGCAGTGCATATATGCTTGGGGAATTAAAAGTAACAAGCGCAGTTATTCCTTTAATGAGAATTTTACATGAGAATAAAAATGAGGATTTGAGAATTGCTGCCGCTCTTGCACTTTACAAAATTGGTACACCTCTCGCAATAAATGCCGTAAAACAATCAGTAAGGTTTGATAATAGTGAAAGAGTGAACAAACTTTGTGCAAGTTTTTATAATGAATATCAAAGAAATAAGCATGTTGATGAAGAAAAATATCAGTATGTAGTAAATCTTGAAGAAAAATAAAAATTTTTCTTCATCTCTTCTCCAAAGTCCGGGAATTTTTTCCCGGCTTTTATTTTTAAATAAAAAATTTTTGAGATTTAATTTGATTAAGTGAAGATTTATTTTCACTTTTGTACAGGAATTTTAATTAACTAATAATACAAACCAAAAAACTTTTTACTCGCCTTTCTGCAGTTGATGAAGAAGAGAAAACAAAGAAATTCAATAAGAACAAAAGCCAATTCTAATCAGTTAAGTTTTGATTTTAATATTAACCAACCTATCGAGATTCATACGCCTAAATCTGATGTATCAATTTTAAATAGAGAATTGACTCTGCAGAAAAGACCGATAATTGAAATTGTGAAGAGTTAGTGAAGCTAACTAGAAAAATTTTTCCTCCCAATTTAATCTATAACATCTCTTAATTTATTAAAGTCTCTCTTTGTTAATCTAATTATACTTTATTTTATGATATTAAATCATATCTAAATTAGCTTGTTATTTTAGAATCCCATTTCAATTTATTTCGAATTTCGCTTGATTTTACACAAAATGCTCTGTTTTATTAAAAGTATTCCTTCAATTATTAAAATATTGTTGTACGTTTAGTTTGAAAATCTGATCTTTACTTTCAATAGAAATTAATATTTAATACCCCAGAGGACTGACTTTAAAATTGACAAAGCAAAAATTAATAAAATACTTAACTGATTTCTCGCTGGGCGATTCAAATCCGGAATTCCGAAACAAGAAAACAATTATAGAGTATTTTGAATCGGACGAAATAAAAATTCCAAAATTCATTAATGAGTACTGGACAGCAAAGCAAAGACAAAATAATCCTATACACGAAGTTTCATACAGAGCTTGCTTTAAAGCAGAGCTCCCCCGTTTCTTTATCAATCTATTAACAAAAAAA
>JARRKF010000153.1:0-10680 GCA_037388405.1 Ignavibacteriaceae bacterium
GTCATCTATATCGGCAAACCTTGGCATATTAAACCCGCTTGTATGAACACTGTCAGCATTTTGAGGATAAAAATTTGAAATTCTTTGCATGTCCGGTGATGTGGGAGTTCCCTGGTTTTCAATTACGTAAATACTTTTTCCAAAAAAATCTCCCCAAAAAAGATCAAGGTCGAGGTCATTATCAATGTCTATAAAATCCAGAGAACTTGCTCCGTGTCTTGGACCGGGATTGTCTCCACCGATAATAATAATATTTTGCCAAACGTTCGTTACAAATCTGAAATTATAATTTTGTCCTGTGCCATCATTTTCGTAGAACGTAAGGGTTCCAACAGAATTACCGGTAATAAAATCAAAGTCGTTATCATCATCAATATCAACAAAAACAGGATTGCTGCCAAACTCACTATAGATTGGATTCCCTTCATTATCTTTAACTGTATCCGATGTTAATTCAAAATAGGGAGACGAAGCTGAACCTTCATTTCTGTAAAAAGATATAACATCACTGTTGCCTGTAAAATAATCTTTATCACCATCAGCATCCATATCCACAAAATAAAACCAGTCGGTAAAAACAAGACCATTAGGTAATAAAAGAGAATATCTGAAATCAGGAATAAATTTATTACCGACATTCTCGAACCATCCAAACGTCTGATCGCTATCAAGATAGAAAATATCTAAATCACCATCAGCATCTATATCAACAAACTGATGTTCAATATTATTATGACCACCGGAGAATATGTTGCTCAATAAACCTTCATTATCACTAACGGGAATAATATTTAATTCCCTGTTGAAGGGCTGAGAGTAAATAGGATAATAGGTGGAAAGGAATAATAAAATTATAATTAAAAACGTATAGTTATCTCGTACAGACAAGTGTCTCCCATTATTTTGAATGGCTGAGTTTTGAATTTATCAGTGTCTTTTTGCTTAGTTTGAATTGAACGTTCTATGATCATCAAAGATTGATTATGAAAGTATCCATTAATGAGAAGATTTTCAACCACATTATAAATATCATCCTTAAAAAATGGCGGATCAGCTAAAATCAAATCATATTGTGTAACTTTTTTTAATAAAGAAAATTTTAACGCTGGCATTTTATAAATAGTGCAATTATTCGCTACGTTCAGAATCTTAATATTTTCTTCAAGATTTGTATAGATTACTCTATTCTTTTCCACAAAGTGAATTTCTTCTGCACCTCGGCTAAAACATTCAAAACCAAGTGCACCGGAACCAGAGTATAAATCAAGAACTTTTACTCCATCAAACGAAATCTTATTATTCAAAATATTGAATACAGTTTGCCGGACCTTTTCAGTTGTCGGTCTTATCAAATCGCTTTTAGGCACATTTATAAATCTACCTTTAAGCTTTCCAGAAGTAATTCTAAGTCTCATTTTGGGTAGAATATTTCAATATGATCGAGCTGCTATTCCTGTTGCAGAAGTAAAGATGTTGTATTGCTCATTGGAAATTCCGGGAATCTCCAAATCAGCTTTAAATTCTATATATTGAAATGAATTGAGCTTGAAAAATTCCAATCCTGTTGATTGCTTGCATTGTGCTAGAACATCGGTACTAATATCATCTCCTGAGAAGAATCCAAATCGAATTGAATCATTAAGAACATTTTTTATTTTTTCTTCTGAAAGTGCTTTAAGAACAATGCTTGTCAAGTCGTCTGAAATTTTACGAAATACTTTTACATAAACCGGTTTTGATGAAATATTTATAAAAAGGGTAAAAGTGTTTTTTGAGTTGTAGATATTGATAGTGCTAAATTCTTTTGCCGGAAAATAGTTATTTAAGAATCCATTTGCTGTAACTGAGGCATTATCTACCAGCTTTGGAATAAGATTATTTTTAATACAAAAATTTTTTAGTAACAGAAGATATTTTTTATTTAAAGCCACTACTAAAGCATTAAAGTTACCCGATAATAATCCTTTCCCAAGTTCATAAAATTTTATTGCGAATTCGTCAGCAGAAATAAACGGAAATAGCTGTGAGAGCTCCCATCGGAATTCTTCTGTAATTTCAGCCTGTGTGAGGTTGTTATCATAGGGCAGTTGTATGGTTATAAATAGTTCGGGTGGCAAAGTGAATGATACTGCAGAATTTTTAAGTGGGTTCTTTATTGTGATTTCATCAAATGCAGTTTGCAGCTTTGTAGCTAATAAAGAATCATTATTCTCTTCAAAATTAATTGAAGGTGTTATGAACGTCTGCCCAAGATTTGTAACAAGTAATTTATCAGATTCTTTTTCTAATTCAACAAATTGCAGTCTGGAGGATGTAACATTTATTCCAGCACATCTAATTGTTCCATCCATCAAATTCTTCTTACTGCCAGGAAGAAGTATTTTTTAGAGCGTCGTTGTAAAGATCGCCAACAGTTCCGTAGCCGTCCGGATCTTTCAGAAAATATCTTGACCCTAACTGGATTGTTGAATCGATTTTTACAATTTTCCCTCTTCTGTTAATGGTCGTATCAACAACAACCGAAGTATCTATCTGCAGTATGTAAGGTTGATATGTTTTTGGTGAATTTTTTAAACTTTCTGGGGTGAATTGACCATTTGATAAAGGTTTAAATGGATTTGCAGGTTTCATCGTAAGCGAATCAAATGCATTAACAATGCTGTCCACAAATTTATCATTTTCAATGAATGATACCAGCTTATTAAGATTATCAGTGAAGTTCCCGTATTTTTTCTGCCATAAAATCTCAGCTTCTTTTATGTTATTCATTCTTAGCCTGGATTCAGTTCTGTAAAACTTTTCCTGCTCAACTTCATTTCGGGGATCTATAATAGCAACTTTAATAAGGATGACTGTAAGGACAGCTATAACAAAATAAAGTATTGCGTGAATATACCAGGGATCTCCTGCTTGAGATTTCATCATTCCTCCGGGAAAAAATTTTTTGTTTGGTTATTTAATATATAAAAACTTTTTAATTTTGTTAAACTTAACTTCACCAATTCCTTTTACATCCAGCAAATCATCCAGCCTATTGAATTTACCTCTTTCAGTTCGTAATTCAATGATTTTTTCAGCGGTTTTTTCTCCAATACCAGGCAGCATTGTAAGCTCATTAATGCTAGCTAAATTAATGTTTATGCTTTTTTCTCTCAAGGAAGATATATCTTTTTTTACATATCCAATTGTATCCTGAAGTTCGAGCACTTTTCGCTTTATTTCCAGATTCGTAACTGCTAGCGTATCATCAGGGTCATATTCAGGATCTTGATTTGAGTAGTATAAAAAAAGACTGTCTTCTTTCGAATAATCGAAATTTATATACTCTGGATTATTCGTTTCTTTAAAGAATTCTTTGTAAATAAATCCCAGAATAAAAATGGCTGCAAGAAATAAAATAACATAAAATTCAGTCGCTGTAAAACCAAGCTTTTTGGATAATTTTTTTAGCATCCTTTAAAAAGAATTAAAAACCTGAAGGAAAGATAACAAAGGGGAACTTCCCCGTAAAGCTACGATTTAATGGCTTAAATTATTTTATAACTTGAATTTGCTGAAAAAGTTCTTTTTTTCAGTTTCCGATGAAGATTTGATGTTCGGCATTTCCATAAGCTGCTTGATCATATCTTTTTCTTTGGAATTTAACTTCTGAGGTATAGCAACATTAATTCTAACAATCTGATCGCCGCTGCCAGAATAGTTCAGATGACGAATTCCTTTGCCCTTCATTTTAAGCAATTTGCCCGGTTGTGTTCCAGAATCAATTTTAAGCATAGCTTTTCCAATTAGGGTTGGCACTTCGATTTCGGTACCTAAAGCCGCTTCGGGGAAAGTTACAAAGAGATCATAAATTATATCATCATTATCTCTAATAAAATTTTCATGAGGTAACTGTTGAAAAACTACAATTAAATCTCCAGGTTGTCCTCCACGTTTACCCGCATTTCCTTCATCTCTCATAGTCATATAATTTCCATCAGAAACACCAGCAGGGACATCAATTTTAACATTCACTTCATCTTGGATTCTGCCATCGCCAGAACATTTTCTGCAAGGTGTATCAACAACCTGACCTTCACCATTACAATTGTGACAAGCAGTGATATTTACAAATTGTCCGAATACTGACCTTGAAACAGTTTTAATTTCACCGGTTCCATTACAAACAGGGCAAGTTTTTAATGATGTTCCAGCCTGAGCGCCAGTGCCATTGCACTCATCGCACTTTACAAGTTTTTTTATTTTTATCTGCCTCTCTGACTTCCTCCAAAAAATTCATCGAAGATAGATGACCCGCCAAAAATATCAGAGAAGTGAGAGAAAATATCGTTAACTGAAGAAAAACCTTGTGAGCCAAATGTACTTCCTCTTACTCCTTCGTGTCCGAACCTGTCGTAATTATTTCTTTTATCGTCGTGACTCAATATTTCATAAGCTTCAGCTGCTTCTTTAAACTTTTCTTCTGCAGATTTATCATCAGGATTTCTATCAGGATGATACTGCATAGCAAGTTTGCGATATGCTTTTTTTATTTCATCCTTTGTAGCGTTTCTGTTTACACCTAAAACTTCGTAATAATCTCTTTTAGTCATTTAATTTATTTCTCGTTTTCTGAATCTGGGTTATTAGTATTTTCTTCTGAAGTCTGATTTTCATCCAAAGTAGTTTCTTCACTAACAATAACCTTTGCGTGTCTGAGCACTTTGTCTTTGTACAGATATCCTTTTTCAATTTCTTCTAAAACTGTGTGGGGCGGAACTGAATCATCCTTTCTTTGCATAAGAGCATCGTGGAATTCAACATTAAATGGTTCTCCTTCCACCTTCATTTTTTTCACTCCCTGTTCATCCAAAACTTTCAAGAGTTTTTCGTAAACCAGTTTTATTCCTTTTTTTACAGCGTCGATGTTATTGTCGTCATCGATATGCTGCAAAGATCTTTCAAAGTCATCAATTACTGGAAGTAATTTAGTTATAAAAGATTCTGCCGCATAGTTTATCAAATTAAACTGATCGTTTTCCGTTCGTCTTTTATAATTTTCAAACTCAGCAGCTTTTCTTAAAAATTTATCCTGCCATTCTTTGACCTGAACTTCAAGCTCGGCAATTTTTTCCTCTTCATTAGTTAACAGTTTTTCATCTTTATTTTCATCTTCGGTTTGTGTGCCATCATTATTTTTTAATTCTTCATTTATTTTTGTTTGTTCTTCTTTGTGTTTTTCTTTTTTATCTTTATTCATAATTCATCTTCTCCCGTTTTTTTAACGTGATTTTAATTGTTCTGTTAATACTGTTGATAGGTAATCCACAATCGCTACTATTTTAGAATACTCCATTCTTTTAGGACCAATAATTCCAAGGGTTCCTTTTATTTGTCCAAAATTATATTCCTTACTTACAAAACTGTATTCTTTAAGTTTCTTTTCTAAATTCTCACTACCGATTGAAATAAAAACTTCTTCTTTGTTTGCTTCAGATGATTTTTCCATTATATGGATTATTACATCTTTATCCTCAATAAGCTCAATTATACTCTGGAAATTTTCAGGTTTTTCAAACTCAGGTTGCTGGATGATATTTTTTGCTCCTGTGACAACTAATCGTTCAGGAGTAGTATCATCTTTAAATAATTTTTCTGCCGAATCAATAAATAATCTTATAATTGGCTTTTGATTTTCTTCAACATCAAGAAATCTCTCTTTAAAACTACTTCTTATTTCAGATAGTTTTAAACCGGCGAGTCTTTCGTTTGCTTATCACAACCAGAATTCTGGTTGAAGTAAGACTAATAATTTGAATTTTCTCAAGAATTCCCGATTCAAGATTAGGATATGTAACGCAAGCGATTTGTTTTGTAATTGAGCTTAAAAGTTTTGATGTTACTTTTACAAGCTCATCAGTTTCATCCAATATGCCAGTTATACTTGTATCTATCAAATCCTTTTCGTTTGGTCTCAGTATTTCAATATCCATTAACGAGTCTACATAATATCGATAACCTTTATCTGTAGGAACTCTGCCAGCAGAGGTATGCGGATGATTAATATAACCAGCCTCCTCCAGATCAGACATAATATTACGGACGGTTGCCGGTGAGAAACCGATATCATATTTACGAGTGATATTTCTTGATCCTACAGGAGTAGCAGTAAGAATGAACTGCTGGATAATCGACCTGAGGATTGCTTTTTCCCGTTGATTTAATTCGTCTTTTTCCATTTTTATACTAATCGTTCAAAATCAAGGCGCAAATATATCAAAATTAAGGTAAAATTTGCAGGCATTCAAAGTTGAGTTCAACGTTTTATTACGTTGATTTAAAATCAAAATTAATTTATATCCAAGCAAAAATAAACAGCTAAATTCGTTCAGTATTTTGAACAAGGTGGGTTATACACTAAATTTTCAAAAAAAGAAAATTTTATTTATTGATTTGAAGGTGAACTGTTGATAAAAAAATATGAAGATGCCGGAGTAAGTATAAAAGCTGGCGATGATACTGTTGACAAAATAAAATATTACGCGAAATCTACATTTAATAATAGTGTCCTGGCAGATATAGGTCTCTTTGGTGCATTTTACCAACCTGATCTGGCAAATTTTAAAGAACCTGTGTTAGTATCAAGTGTTGACGGAGTTGGGACAAAATTAAAAATTGCAACACTATTAAATAAGCACGATACTATTGGTCAAGATCTTGTAAACCATTGCGTAAACGATATTGCTGTTTGCGGTGCTGAGCCATTATACTTTATGGATTATATGGCTTTTGGAAAACTGGAACCGGTGGTTGCGGCTGAAATTGTAAAAGGATTTTCTATCGCCTGCAAAGAAAATAATTGTGCTCTTATTGGTGGTGAAACTGCCGAGATGCCTGGAATTTATCAAAATGGTGATTATGATCTATCAGGAACTATTGTTGGTATTGTAGAAAAATCTAAAATCATAAAGGGAGATAATATTTCATCCGGTGATGTACTGATTGGAATACCTTCAACCGGACTTCACACAAACGGATATTCTCTGGCAAGAAAAGTGCTTCTTGAAAAATATAATTTGGATGATAAAATACCCTCTTTGAAAAATTCACTTGGAGAAGAACTACTTTCGGTTCATCGTTCTTACTTACAGCTTATAAAGTATTTAAAAGATAAAATCACAATCAAAGGAATATCACACGTAACTGGGGGTGGAATTATCGGTAATACTAAACGAATTTTACCTAAAGGATTAAAACTAAAAATTGAATCGGGAAGTTGGGGAGTTCCTGCTATCTTCAAAATAATTCAGGAAGCAGGAGAGATTTCAGACGAAGAGATGAGAGAAGTTTTTAATATGGGTATTGGTTTAGTGTTTATTGTATCAAAAAGTGATGCCGATTCTTTGATGAGATTGTCTGAAGAGTTAAAAGAAAAACCTGTTGTAATAGGGAAAGTTGAATAAACTAAAATGATAAGCACCAAAAGACAATTTTCAAATATCAAATAATATCCAATGACCAATTGCAAAAAAATAACTACAAATTTGATGATTTGAATTTAGAATTTGATATTTATTTGTTATTTGATTTTTGAGATTTGATATTTTTAATAGAAAACTAAAATTATATTAGAGAATTGGAATAAATGTTTATAGACACACACGCACATCTCTTTTATCCTAACTTCGAAGGTGAAGTTGATGATGTAATTTCCAGAGCAAAAAGTGAAGGCGTTGACTTTATTCTGGTTCCCGCTACTGATTTGAAAACTGCTAACGAGGTTCTCGATCTTACAAAAAAATATAATATGGTTTATGGTGCAGTTGGAGTTCATCCTCACGATACGAAGGACTGGAATTCCTCGATGATAACGGAGATTGAAGAGCTAGCAAAAAATGAAAAAATTTTGGCGATAGGTGAGATCGGTTTGGATTATTATTATGATTTTTCTCCGAAAGAAAAACAGATCGAAGCATTCAAAGCACAAATAGAACTTGCTTTAAAGTTAGATTTGCCAATAATAATACATAATCGTGATTCTGATGCCGATATGATGGAGATTATCAGAAGCTATTGTGGTGCTGGATTAAAAGCTCAGTTTCATTGTTTTAATGGAAACCTTGATGATGCTATAGAGCTTGTTGGAATGAATTATATGATTTCATTCACGGGTAACATTACTTTCAAAAATGCTGATAATCTTCGGAAGATTCTTCAACATATTCCTCCGCAAAATTTGTTACTCGAAACCGATTCACCTTTTATGACTCCGGTTCCAAACAGAGGAAAAAGAAACGAACCAACTTATGTAAAGTTTGTTGCTGAAAAAATTGCTGAGCTTCATAAATTAAGAATTCAAGATGTTGCAAGGATAACTTCGTTTAATGCTTTTAGAATTTTTGGGATAGGAAGTAAACCGGAAACAGCATTTACTTACAAACTTGGTGATTCTCTTTACGTGAATGTAACAAACCGCTGTAATGCAAATTGTTCTTTTTGCAGAAGAAAAAATGATCCGGTTTTGAGAGGTTATAATCTTGGAATGGAAAGGAGTGAAGAACCTCCTGCAGAAGTTTTTATAAAAGAGATTGGTGACCCTAAAAATTATAAGGAAATTGTTTTTTGCGGTTACGGTGAACCGACAATCAGGTGGGACGTTGTTAAAGAAATTGCAAAGTATGTTAAAGAGAATGGTGGAATGACTAGGTTGAATACAAACGGACACGGAAATATAATCAACTATAAGCTTTAATACTTTTGAGCCGAAGCAATATTCAATGCTGGTTGGATTGGAAAGATCATACTTTAACGAGATGGTTAATTTTGCCAAAGAATCCAAACCATTTGTAGAGAAAGTTGTAATGACAATCGTTTCAATCGATGAAGTTGATATAGAACGCGCACGAAAAACTGTTGAGGAAAAAATCGGTGCAGAGTTCAGAGTAAGAGAATTTTTTCCAAATGACTAGAGACCTCCTAATCCCTCCAAAAGAGGTCTTTCAAGATTTTGGAAGTCAAGAATTAAAGTTGAATTTTATTTTCAATTTATTCAAAATTTTTATCCTTTTAATAATATTTAACTGCAGTTCGTTCTCACAAACAGATGACCAGCATCAAGAATCCAGCATCCGGAATTTAAAATCTAGTATCCAAAAAATTACCAGCGATCCATTTTTTGAACAAACAGTAATTGCTCTTGATATTTTTGATTTGACCGATAGCATTTCATTATTTAAACAAAACGAAAAGTTATTACTGAAACCAGCTTCAAACATGAAGTTGATTACTTCAATTGCGGGATTAATGAAGCTCAATGCCAGCTACCAATTCAAAACAGATCTTTATCACACAGGAATTATAGAGGGGCGAACACTTTACGGCGATCTCTATGTTGTTGGAGGATTTGATCCTGATTTTACAACTGATGATTTAGATTCACTGGTCAGAATTATTCAATCCTTAGGAATAAAAGAGATAAAAGGTGGAGTATTTGGTGATGTTTCAATGAAAGATTCTTTATACTGGGGAAAAGGCTGGATGTGGGATGATGATCCAGGTTCAAGCGAACCTTATTTGAGTGCATTAAATATCAATCGTAATTGTATAAAAGTTTTTGTAGAAGGAAGTGAAATAGGTTCTCCTGCTAAAGTTACACTCATTCCGGAAACTGATTTTGTTGGAGTTGAAAATAATTCTGTAACAGTTGCATCAAACACTTCGGAAAATTTTAGAATCACACGTGATTGGGTGAACAGATCAAACACTATTCTAATTGATGGTGAGGTTAGAAAATCTGCTTACATTGATTCATCAGCAAACACGAAAGAAGTTAATCTTCTTAATCCGGAAAAATATTTTATGACTTTATTCAAAGAGCATCTTGAGAAACAGGGAATAATAGTAGATAAGGAAATTGGTCTTCAAAAAGTAAAAGATAACTCTGTTTACTTAACTTCTATTGAAAGAGATATTGATACTGTCCTTTCCGATTTAAATAAAGAAAGCGATAATCTTAACGCAGAAATGCTTATCTATGCCATTGCACTTAAAGATTCCGGTGCGCCAGCTCACGCATATAATGGACTCACCGCAATAAAAGAATTAATAGATTCGCTTAACTTAAATCCGGAAGATTATTTTATTGCAGATGGTTCCGGTTTATCGCATTACAATCTGATTTCCGCTGAACTTCTCCTTAACGCATTAAAGTACGTTTATTATCAAAGAAAAGATTTGATTAATTTGTTTTATAATTCTCTTGCGATTGCTGGTGTTGATGGAAAATTGAAGAAAAGAATGAAAAGTTCGGTGGCAACAGGAAATGTTCATGCAAAAACCGGGACGTTAAAAGGAGTCAGCAATCTTTCCGGTTATGTTACAGCAAAGAATGGTCATTTGATTGCCTTCTCCATTATGATCCAGAATTTTGTTGATAAATATTCTTATGCGAGAAGTCTGCAGGATGAAATTTGCAAACTGCTTGCAGAGTATAAATAAATTTGTTAGCTGTCATTCCCGCAAGTCCGGCAACTGCCGGACGCGTCGGGAATCCGAGCGTAGATTCCGGGCTCAATCCTTTCAGGATTATCGCCGGAATGACAGGATAAGCTTGAATGACGGATCGCTTGCTGTCATTCCTGCGAACGGAGTGAGTCAGGAATCAAAGAAAATGAAATAATCTAATGAAAAATTTTTTCGTTT
>JARRKF010000154.1:0-5363 GCA_037388405.1 Ignavibacteriaceae bacterium
AGCATTCTTTTGGAGGAAGTTTACTTCTCTCAAGAAATTAATTCCGATTAATTTTCATCATCATAAGTTATGAGAGAACTTATATTATAGTTCCTGAGTTTCTCTCTTCCATTTAAAAATGTAAGCTCTATTAAAAAAGAAAGTTGAACTACTTCCCCACCTAGTTTTTCAACTAATTTACAAGTTGCCTCAGCAGTACCTCCAGTAGCAAGCAGATCATCATGAATTAATACTTTATCTCCAGGCTGAATAGCGTCTTTGTGTATTTCAATTTTGTCTAATCCATATTCAAGTTGATAAGTCTGTGTTTCTGTCTCGGCAGGCAACTTACCAGGTTTTCTTACAGGAACAAATCCCGCATTTAACTCATTAGCGAGCATCGCTCCAAAAATGAAACCTCTTGATTCCACGCCAACTACTCTATCTACTTTTAGCTCGCTCGTAAAGGATAGTAATTGATTTAAAGTTTCTCTGACTGCTAATGGATCTTTCAGCAAAGTAGTTATATCTCTGAACATTACCCCTTTGATTGGAAAATCTCTGATGCTCCGAATATATTTTTTTAAATCTGCTGGCATATATGTCCTATTTTTTTGATAAGAAATTATTTAAGCCTTCTTTAAAGTCCTCGGTTGTACGACTAACAGTATTTAAACCTATGCAGTACTCAACTGCATCAGTAAATGACAAATTTGAAATTTTATTTATCATTTCCTTGGTCATCTTCATGCTTGTGGATGAATTTAATTTTAGCTTCGATGCAACTTTTATTGCACCGGATAAAGCATTACTATTCAATAAGTTAACAAATCCCATTTCAAATGATTGTTTGGCATCTAAAATTTCTCCCGATAGCAGCAATTGTTTTGCCATTCCTTCACCCACTCTCTTTACTAAAAACGTTGATACAATTGCCGGGATGAATCCTATTTTTACTTCTGAATAGCCAAATCTGGCATTTGCTTCATCAGCTACGATAATATCACAAACTGATGCGAGTCCACAGCCACCTGCAATAGCTGCTCCATTAACGGCGGCAATAACTGGTTTTGGAAAGGTGTATATCATCAGAAAAAGTTCGGCAAGCTCTCTGGAATCCGTCTCGTTTTCAATAGACGAATATCCTTTTAATTTATTCAGATATTCCAGGTCAGCACCGGCACAAAATGCTTTACCTTCACCAGTAATAATTAGTATTTTGATTGAATCATCTCTTTCAATTTCTCTTAATTTATCTTTCATCTGTTTAACTAATTCAGGATGGAGTGCATTTCGTTTATCAGGACGGTTAAGTGATAACATTCCTATTTCATCTTTAATTTCAAATTTGATCATAGTTATACCTATAAAAAATTAATTGAACCAATTAACTATAAGATATATCTGCAAATACGTTGAAAAGAAAGCGAACAAAATTCCTGTAGCAACTTGTGCAAAATTGTGTACTTTTAATTGAATCCTTGACCATCCAACTAAGATAACCAACAATAAACAGGCTAATAACGCCGGACCAAAAGTATAAGTAACTGCTGCAAGAGGACCTGCCGCTCCCATTGCGTGTGCGCTTATTTTCCAGTATTTGTTTATAAATATTGTAACTAATGTATTCGAAATATAACAAAACCAGAAAGCGATTGAAATAATATTTACGCCAAAGAAGATTAGAATGATCAATCCGATAAGATTGAAAACAATAGAAATAAAAAATGGTGTCGTTCTTTCTTCTTTAATTGATGCATCAAGATCAATAATTTTTCCTCTCTTCCGAAAGAAAAGGAAAAGAATAATTTGCGCCGTAAATCCGAATATGAACGCAACCAGAATTGTAATTGTTATTTTTAGTGATTCTGTTTCCAGACTAAAAGCAAAGAGAATGAAAACAATAATAGTAAATGAGGGTGGGACAAAAATTGTGGAGATTATTCTCGCGACTTTGTCTTTTTCTATATTTGGCAAAATAAAATAATTTAAATGGAACGTTGACTAATTGTTGTATGTTTCATTGCTTTATTGTTCTCTTAAGGAAAAACAATACAACAATAAAACAGTTCAGCAATTAAACATTTACAGAATCTTTTTTAAGCGTACTCAAATAATTTAGTAAACCATCTTCCACACTTGCATAATCAACATACTGCATCAACTCATTTCTGATTTTAGAAGCATTGTATAAACCCTTCAAGTAACCTGAGTAGAATTTTCTGTGCTCAATCACGGCTCTTCTTTCCCCTTTGATTTTAATTCCTAATTCAAGATGACGTAAACAGGTTTTAATTCTTAATTCTTCATTAATTACTGTTAAGATATTTCCGGTAGAAAGAAGTTCTTTAGCTTCCTTAAATATCCAGGGATTTCCAATTGCACCACGGGCAATCATAATTCCATCAGCACCGGTCTCATCGAATGCTTTTTTTACATCGTAAGCTGAGAGAACATTTCCATTAAGAATTACCGGAAGACTAACGACTTCTTTTATTCGCGGAATCCAGCTCCAATCAGCTTCACCGGTGTGACCGGCTTTTCTTGTTCTGCAATGAACAGTTAGAGCAACTGCACCAGCATCTTCCATTCTTTTTGCAACCTCAAGAATCTGTATGCTGCTTTCATCCCAGCCTAATCTTGTTTTGACTGTAACAGGCAATGAAGTGGAATTAACTACTTCTCTAACAATCTGCTGCATATAAGGAGGGTCTTTTAAAAGTGCAGAACCTGCACCACAACCAACAACATTTTTTACCCAGCATCCAGCGTTAATATCTATTAAATCAGGATTTTCTGCTTCAGCAATTTTTGCTGCACCAACCATTGAAACGATGTTTGCCCCATAAATCTGAATTCCTACTGGACGTTCTTCTTCTAATATTTTCAGCTTTTGATGAGTTTTCTGGTTCGTACGAACCAATCCTTCTGAGTTTACAAATTCGGTGTAAACAATATCTGCTCCTAATTCCCTGCAAACCATTCGGAAAGAAATATCTGTTACATCTTCCATTGGTGCAAGAAGGATTGCATTTTGGATTTCTATATTTCCAATTTTGAGCATCTAAATATTAAATATGGTTAGCTTCAAGATATTAAAACTTAATTTTTTTCGGTATATAAAAAATTGTAGCACCAACAATCAAAAGCATAAATACTGCACCGGTTAAAAATGGGAATGGGTAACCCAAATACTGAAAAGTAAATCCACCCCACAAAGGACCGAACATTCTAGCGAGCGCAGAAAGCGATTGATTAACACCAAGCGTAATTCCCTGCTCTGCTTCAGAAGTTACTTCTGAAATCAGGCTTAATAATGTTGGCTGCAGCATTCCTGTTCCGAAAGAAAGAAATATTGAATCTATCGCAAGCCAGAGAAAGTTTCCAGCATACGGAATGATTGCCAATGTAATCGTTATAAGAAATGAACCTACTACTAATATTCGATGCTTTCCAATCAGTTTGGTAATTGGGCCTATTAATCCACCCTGAACAATTGCAGAGGAAAGTCCAACGATTCCAAACATATATCCATTCTGTAGATCTGTAAAACCATAGACCTGCAACCCAAGAAGTGCGAACGTACCGTAGATATTGGCAAATGAAAATGTAAGGATAAAGAAGAGCGAAATGAGAATAGCATCAATATTTAAAATTTTTCTTCTCGATTCAATAACTTTACTTCTATCAAGGTTGGATTCGGGTAATAGAATTATTGTGACAATAAAAGCTATAAACGAAAAAGTTGCAGCACCCAATCCAGTTTCTAAATAACCAAGCTTTGAGAGAAAACCACCGATGAGCGGACCGAAGACAAATCCTAAACCAAATGCTGAACCGATTAAGCCCATTCCTTTTGAACGATTCTCTTTTGTAGTTACATCAGCAATATAAGCTTGTGCAACTGCAATGCTGCTTCCTCCAACACCAGCAACAACTCTTGATATAAGCAGAATAAAGTATGAAGTTGTAAATGCAAATATCACATAACCTATTGCATTAGTTAACAGACACACGACTATAACAGGTTTTCGTCCGTGTTTATCAGATATTTTACCAAGTATTGGATTGAAGATGAACTGCACAAAAGAATATAGTGCAATTGCAATTCCTACAGCTGCTTCATCAACTCCAAGTTCTTTAATTGCAAAAGAAGGAAGAATAGGAATAAGGATTCCAAATCCTAAAAGATCTATAAATACTGTTAAGAATATAAGTGAGAGACCGGTTTTACTTTTCAAAGGAAATATTTGTAATTGGTTAATTAAAGATTTGGTTTTTTGATATAGTGATACAAGCTTGAAATTTCGATTGTATTTTGTAATTATTTCATTTGTGTCATCGAATGATTGTGACATTAATTTTCTGTCATTAGTCGATAAATATTTATACGTTGAATCTTCTGCTGATTGAGAAGGAAGAATAATATACTCTTTTCCCTTTTCAGTGTTCCCCCTGAAAACCCAGGTCGGCAAATAACTAACATCATTAATATAAATTGAATCAGTAAGATTATTCTTCGAGATTTCAATATCAAGGATTACACCAGCATCAGAATAACGCCACCGTTGATTTGAAATAAAATTACCCATTGAGTAAGCGATAAATCCGGAATCAAGTTTAGAATTTTTAGATTTAAAGTATTCAAATGGCTGAATAACATGCGGATGACCACCAATTATTATATCAGCACCAAGTTCGATTAAATTTCGAACAATTTCTTTTTGATAATCTCCGGGTTCTCGTTCATATTCATTTCCATAATGAAGATAAACTAAAACTACATCAACATCTTTTGATCTTGCCTTCCTAATATCTTTTTCAATTTTTTGTTCATCAATGAGATTTATTATAAAATCTTTTCCTTTAGGAATCGGTACACCGTTCGTATTTTCTGTGTATGTAAGAACAGCAATTGTTATAGAATTGATTCGGAAAATTCTCAATGAATCTTCATCCTGCTGAGAAGTGTATGTTCCAACTCTGTGAATTTTATATTTATTTAGAACATCAACCGTTCTCTTAACTCCTTCCCATCCCTGATCAAGAGCGTGATTATTAGCTGTTGTAAGCAAATTAAAACCGGCATCTTTTAATGCATAAATAAAATCATCGGGAGCATTGAAGTAAGGGTAACCGCTGTACTGCTTTTCTTTTCCCGCAATTACTGTTTCAAGATTTCCAACAGTTAAATCAGGTTTTGATAAATATTTTTTAACTTCTCTGAAAACTCCTGTGAAATCAAAACTGTCAGCGTTAACTTTCGCATAGTTGAACTGAGTTGAGTGACACATTAAATCACCAACAAAACAAATTTTTGCAGTAACTATAGTATCAAGTAATAAAGGGTTACTTGGTTCCCGTTTTATTTCATTCTTTTAAAA
>JARRKF010000155.1:0-4229 GCA_037388405.1 Ignavibacteriaceae bacterium
CTTTTTGAAACAAATTAATATGCTTTCCTTAAAATGAATCTGATAATCCTTGAGTAAATAACTACAATCCATGCTAAGCCTAAAGTAGTTTGAAAAAATTTCTGTAATAGAGCCTGATAGAAATTTTCATCAATTAACATCTTGTAAATTATCTGATTCTCTATATAAACATAGCTGTAAACATTCAGGCTTCGTTGTGTAAAGTGACCAAATTCATGAGCAATAATGGCTTTAAGTTCACTTTTGCTTGTAGAATTTACAAGTCCGAGTCCTATAACAAGATTTTCCTTATTGGAAAGAAAAGATTCCGAAAGTTAGAGTCATAAAATACCATAGCATCAACACCCGATGCGATATATACTTTTTGAGGAAAGTGAATATCTACTTGTTCTGCAATTGATGCAATCAAATTAAAAAATTTTGGTTGCTCTTTTTCGGTTATCTCAACCCAGCCTGATCGATCAACAGTAGATTTTCTGAAAAAGAAATAAATAATAAATATTAGCAGAATAAACGCAGTTATAAATAATCCTATGCTTAGAAATAACTTATTTAACGAATCTGGATGAAGATGAATAGCTTCATAAAATAAAGTGAAGACAAGTAAAATTGATAAAGAGAGCACCGCTAAATAAATCAATATGAAGAACAAAATTGCAATCAAAGCCCTGATTGCCTGGCTTCTATATTGAACGGAGAAAGTTTGTTTCTTCTGCATTCTGGCAGATTTGTTTATTACATAATCACCTTTAAATAAAATTACGCAAAATTTTAATTAAGATGTAAAGAATTTGTGAAAGATTTGTAAAAAGTTGTTTAGGATTAGAAATGATGAACTGATTTTAGATTTGCTAAATGTTATATGTTGAATTATGCGACTAGAAAGCTTGGTTTATATCAAAATATAATCCGTTAGTTCCTTTGCCAAAACCTATATCCATTCTTACTTCAACTTTTTGAAGCTCATCTAATCTAAATCGAATCCCAAATCCATAAGTTGGTTTAACATTTGATATTTCTATTTTACTGATTGAAGGGGCTACATCACCGAAACCAGCAAACAGAATCAAACCAAATTTCCAAAAAAGTTGTGGTATCCGGTATTCTGTTTGGAATGTATAATAAGTTTTGTCACGGTATCTGCCGTTTATATAGCCTCTCATCATTGTGCTTCCACCAAGCAGCCCCAAATCATAAAACGGTGGCGAATTATTTTCGGCTAACAAATATGCCTGTAGGGCCAAAACATGATCAAGAGTTAAATTAAAATAATGCCTAAGATCGATAACGGTTTTATTATAAACAAAATCGCTACCGATAAACTTTGAAAAGTTAGTCGTGTACAATTCATAAAATCCACCTTGAGAAGGGAAGAAATTGTTGTCACGTGAATCCCAGCTAAAAGCTAAACCTAAACCTGAAGTGAATCCTCCTTTATTACCGACCAATGTGCTATCATTCAAAAGCGAATTTCCTTTATTGTCTGCTACCGTCATTTTCCTAATCTCATAGTTTATGCCAATGTTCAATTCTTCATAAAAAAGTTTTGGTAATATCTTCAACTGAACCTGAAAATTATGTTGCAGATATTTGTCATTTTCAATTTCTTCGGTATTATTTCCAATTCCATAATATCTATCAAATATGGAGGCGTAATTTATTTTGGACCAAATTTTTAAGTTGTCCTCGGAAAGGTATACTTCGGGAGTTACAGTAAAATCGTATTGACCATTTATTGTAAAATAAAATGATGGTGTAACAGAAGATGATTTAGCTTGTGGTCGATTAGCCAATTTAAAATAAACAACTCCGCCACCACCAAATGCCAGACTTGTTTCAGGAGAGTAAAAAGCAAAAGGGTATGCAAACCAATCGAATCCACCGACTCCAGCAGTATCTAGGCTTTGATCCTGAGCATAATCAACTTGTGATAGAATTATAATTAATAATATTATTCTCCAACTTGATCTCATATATTAAACTTCAAGGGATTGTTTTCAACAAAAAAGCTAAAGCAATTTTCTGGCTTCAGCTAGTTCTTTTAATTTTTCTTCACCAACTTCCGGGTATGTTAAATCAAGAGAAGCAAGAGTTTCAATTATAGCTGCAGCAACTATTAACCTGGTAAACCATTTATTATCTGCCGGTACAACATACCAGGGTGAATTTTTTGAAGCCGTATTCTGAATCATATCTTCATAAGCCTTCATGTAATCGTTCCAATAGCCACGTTCCTGTACATCTGCTGAAGAAAACTTCCAATTCTTATCGGGATTATCTATTCTACTAAGAAATCTTTTTTTCTGTTCTTCCTTAGAAACATGCAGAAAGAATTTTCTTATTACTATTCCATTTCTGGTTAAATATTTTTCAAAGTTTCTTATATCCTGAAATCTTTCTTTCCAAATATGCTTGGTAATAAATTTTGGCGGTAACTTTTGTTTATTTAAGATTTCCTGGTGAACTCTTACAACGAGCGTTTCTTCATAGTAGCTACGATTAAAAATTCCTATTCTTCCACGTTCAGGTAAACATTTAATGCATCTCCACATATAATCGTGATCTAGTTCTTCGGTTGTAGGAGCTTTAAACGAAAATACCTGGCAACCTTGAGGATTTATTCCCGACATAACATGCTTAATCGCCCCATCTTTACCAGCGGCATCCATTGCCTGAAAAATTAATAGGATTGCATAGCGATCCTGTGCATAAAGCTTATCCTGTAAATCCGATAAAAGTTCTATCCCCCATTTAAGAGTTTCCTGTGCTTTTGGTTTATCCTCAGATTTAAAATTGAGTGTATCAGCAGGATCAATATGCTTTAGTTTAAATTTATCTCCATCTGTAACACGAAATGGTTTTGATAACTTTGCTGCTCTTTTTATTAAGTCTTTTTTCTTCATTGAAATATTAACGTTTAAATGTTTTACTACACATTTAGAATTTTAATTTGCAGGAACTTTGGAAAATATTTTTAGCCCAATTATTCCTATTACTATCAGAAGGATAAAAAATACTCTTATAAAATCTTTCGATTCATCAAATAAAATTATTCCTAAAATTGCAGTTCCAACAGCACCTATTCCGGTCCAGATTCCATAAGCAGTTCCGATTGGAATTGTTTTAACCGCAGCCGATAAAAAGTAAAAACTTAAGATCATACCAATTATTGTCAATGCACTTGGTAATAGATTGGTAAAACCTTCTGTGTACTTAAGTCCAATTGCCCAGGCGATTTCAAATAATCCGGCAATGAATAGATATATCCAGGACATTCTCCCTCAAAATTTTTATGGACTAATATACTACATTATTTTTCAACCTGCGTAAGCCACCTTTAATTTTTTATGATCGAGAGCTTTTGCCAGAGCAAAATCTTCCTCGGTTATTTTTTCTTCATCACCATAATAGTTGTGCTCAACGCTGTCTTTCATTAAGCTTGATTGAAGCACAGTTGAAGAAAGTAATTTCAAATCCTCAACAACAAGATTTGTATGATCATTCATATCAACTCTGCCCGTAACAAGATACGGTCCCATTGACAAAGTTAGTTCCGCAACACGATAATAAACTCTGGGAAAGATAACCGCTTCAAAAGTTCCGGTAAGGTCTTCAAGTGAAAGGAATTTCATTATCTCGCCGCTTTTAGTTTTTATTCTTTTGGAAGTCATATACCATCCAATCATTTTTACTTTTTTGCCCTTGTTTCGAAGCATATCTTTTACCGGAACAATTCCTTTTTGATTAATAAATTCTTTAAAAAAATGAAGGGGATGCCGTGTTACCATGTAGCCGAAAGCTTCGTATTCTTCTTTACAAATACCGGCTTGAGTGTAGTTCATATCAGTTTTAACTTCCTCTTCAAGAGCAAAAGTTTCACTCAGGAAAAGATCGTTGTAGCCCTCTTCAATTATTTTTCTTCGATGAATATAGATATCAAGCAGTCGGAGCAATGTTGGTCGCGTTTGTTTGAAACATCCCATCGCACCACATTTAATCAGCAAAGCAGTTTCTTCGTAAGCCAGCTTCGTGCGAACGAGAAAATCAGCCAGTGAAACATATTTGCCGTTCCGTCTTCTTTCTTCAATAACTCTTTCAATTGCATTGTAAGAAAGATTTTTGATAGCCTTTAAACCAACACGGATGCTTCTTCCCTTTCCAACATATTCCTTCTCACTTTCATTAATTGAAGGAAGTTCAATCTTCAAATCCAAACGCTTTGATTCTTC
>JARRKF010000156.1:0-1518 GCA_037388405.1 Ignavibacteriaceae bacterium
CTGAAAAATTTCCTATGGATATTGTAATTTTCTCCGGCAGAGTTAATCTTAATGAATTTAAATTGGATAGACCCGATGAATACAAGGAAATGTTAACGAAAGGTGAACTTGAAAAAAATCTGGTTGAACAATATCCCCCAATTGGTTTAAGAGGTATGAAAATTTTTGGATGGACTGCACTTACAATTGGATTTAGTATTGTCATCTGGATTATTTATGCAATGATATTTGCATACAGATAATTATTTTAATTTTGTATTAGATTTTTTTATAACTTTAAATTATGCGTCGATTTTTTCCAATTTACGTCTATAACCCAATCACTTTTTTTGGTGCTGGACTTGCGGGACTGAGTTTTGCTCTGATTGTCTTTTTAACAATTCTTGAATTTCTCTCACCCGAATCAAAACCCTATATGGGAATTATAACATTCATAATACTTCCCATCTTTTTAATTATGGGAATAGTAATACTCATATTCGGTATGCTTAGAGAAAGAAGGAGATTAGAAAAAGGTATTCTGAGGAAAAAAAGATTTATGGTTATTGACTTGAATGATCTTAAGCAAAGACGAATAATTTTTTCCTTTTCGATTGGAATAATCTTACTACTTTTCTTTTCTGCTTTCGGAAGTTATAAAGCTTATGAATTTTCTGACTCAGATGAATTTTGTGGTGAAGTCTGTCACGAAGTTATGGAACCGGAATATACAGCTTATCTTTCCTCTCCGCATTCTAGAGTCGGATGTGTTACTTGTCATATTGGTTCAGGTGCAGCATGGTTTGTTCGTGCAAAAATTTCTGGAGCCTATCAGGTTTATTCGGTTTTATTTAAAAAATATTCTAAACCAATTCCAACTCCTGTAGAAAATTTAAGACCTGCTGAAGGAACCTGCGAACAATGTCACTCTCCTGAACATTTCTTTAGCGAAATAAAAAGAGAATTTAATTATTATCTATACGATGAAAAAAATACAAAGTCATCATTAAGTATGTTATTAAAAATTGGCGGTGGAAATAGTGATCTTGGCAGAGCTGAAGGAATTCACTGGCATATGAATATTGCAAATAAGATTGAGTATTTATATACTGATTCGATCAGAGATGTAATACCATGGGTTAAACAGACAAATAATAAAACCGGCGAAGTAAAAATATTTAAAAAGAAAAATTTTGTATTCGATGCTCAAAAAGTTAATAAAGAAAACATAAGAAGAATGGATTGCATAGATTGTCATAACCGTCCATCTCACATATATAACCCATCCGATAAATCAGTCAATCTTTCAATGTCGCTTGGCAGGATTGATGATACACTTCCTTACATAAAAAACATGGCAGTAAATGTGCTTGATGCCGGATATTCAACTAAACAAAGTGGATTGGATAGCATAGCTTTTGCCATTAACGAATTTTACAGTACTAATTATCCATCAGTTGCAATTGAGAAGAAAGATAAAATCTCTAAAGCAATTGAAGAAATTCAAAAAATTTACAACCGTAACTATTTCCCCAGTAT
>JARRKF010000156.1:1562-5788 GCA_037388405.1 Ignavibacteriaceae bacterium
CAACCGTAACTATTTCCCCAGTATGAGAGTTAGTTGGAAAGGCTTCCCAAATCATATCTCACATCTTTATGATTCTGGATGTTTCAGATGCCATGATGGTCAACATTTTACAGACGATGGTGAAATGATTAGAAGGGACTGCAACTTATGTCATACAATTATTGCTCAAACTACAAGTGAAGGTAAGAATCTGGTCTCAATGAGCGGAGTTGAATTCGTTCACCCTGAAGACTTAGGCACCGATGTGAAAGATTTAATTTGTGTCGAGTGTCATGCAAGAAAGTAATACTTTTTAATACCTCGATTTATTTCGCTTTTTAAAATAAAATTATTATTATTCATCCAACAATTGAGTTGTAATTATTATTTAGTAATGACAACTAAATCGAGGGGTTATTTTTATGATCTGTTCTGCATTCAAATTGCAGCTAAAACTTCATAAAATTAGGAGATAAGATCATGACTTCATCAACATTGAGGGAATAATATGGCAAATAATCACTCCGCAAATTCTGAACAATCAAACAAAACAAAACGGCGTGACTTCCTGAATATTCTTCTTGGCGGCGGATTTGTTGCATGGCTAGCTGCACTTTTCTTCCCTGTCTTCAAATATCTTGAACCTCCGGCAGTGGACGAGGTGAAAGTAACCAGTGTTAAGATTGGTCCGGTAGATTCTATGGAAAAAGACAGCGGTAAAATTATAAAGTTTGGAAATAAACCTGTCATTGTTATCAGGAAAAAGAATGGTGATTATGTGGCATTTAGTGCTGAATGCACACATTTAGATTGTATTGTACAATTTAGAAAAGATTATAATCAAATTTATTGTGCTTGTCACAATGGCAGGTATGATTTAAATGGCAGAGTTGCAAGTGGCCCTCCTCCTGCACCTCTCAAAAAATACGGAGTTGCTATTCAGAACGATGAAGTTACAATTTTTGAGGAGGTAGCCTGATGGAAGAAAAAAATACTAAAGCAAAAGGTAAACTCTTAAGCTGGCTTGATGAAAGATACGATATTTCTGGTCTAATAGAATTTGCAAAGAAGAAATCTGTTCCAAAATTCCGTGAAACGATTTGGTACTATTTCGGAGGAGTAGCACTTCTACTTTTTGTAGTTCAGGTTATTTCTGGAATTTTATTGTTGATGTACTACAAAGGAACCGAAGATCTCGCATATGAAAGCGTCAAATTCATTTCTACAAAAGTTAGTTTTGGTTGGCTCATTCGTTCCGTCCATAGCTGGTCAGCCAACCTAATGGTTCTAGCCGTATTTATACATATGTTTTCAGTTTATTTTCTTAAAGGATTTAGAAAACCACGTGAACTTACCTGGTACACAGGTTTTGGATTACTCGCGATATCGATGGCATTTGGATTTAGCGGATATTTATTACCCTGGAATGAACTTGCATTTTTTGCAACAAAAGTCGGAACTGATATAGTTGGGCAGGTACCATTAATTGGCGAACCTCTTTTGAAATTACTAAGAGGCGGAACGGATGTAACAGGTGCGACTCTTTCAAGATTTTTTGGATTTCACGTTGCTATATTTCCGGGAATATTTATTATCTTACTAACCTTGCATCTTTTAATGATCCAGAGACAAGGAATTGCTGAGCCGGATGATTATAAAAATCTTCCACCTGCAGAGAAGAAAACCATCCCCTTCTTCCCAAACTTTGCAATGCGTGAACTTCTTATCTGGTTGATAGTTATAAACATACTTGCAATACTTGCCGTATTCTTTCCATGGGAATTAGGAACAAAAGCAGATCCATTTTCTTCAGCACCGGTTGGAATAAAACCTGAATGGTATTTTCTATTTATGTTTCAGGTTTTCAAATTTCTTCCAGGTGAAATTCTTTTTCTGCCGGGTGAATTAGTAGGTGTTCTCCTTTTTGGAATTGGTGTGCTGCTTTGGGCAATTGTGCCGGTGTGGGATAAAAAAACTGCTAAGGGGAACAAGAATAGATTACTAACTTATGTCGGAATCTTTGTGATCATCTTTATAATTGTTTTTACCATACTTGGCTTTATTCTGGATTAGGAGGCAGAAATGAAAATTAAGTTAATAAATATTTCGGTTTCAGCTCTGCTGGTAATTTTATTAAGCTTTTCTTTAACAAAAGCTCAGGCTGCCGATCAATGTATTAAATGTCATCTTGATTTAGATGACAATCATGCTAAACTTTTTAAAACAGATGTTCATTTTTCCAAAGGTATCTCTTGCGCTGGGTGCCACGGAGGTGATGCAACATCCGATGATATGGATATTGCGATGAGTAAAGAAAAAGGATTTATTGGCGTTCCATCCCGTGTCAACCGGTATGAAGTTTGCGTTAACTGTCATGTTGATGAAAATAAAATGAAAAGATATGGATCAAATATTCCAACAGATCAGTATGAAAATCTTAAAATTTCAATTCACTTCCAGCCAACTTTTAACAATGAAGGACCAATAGCTGATTGTGTAACCTGCCATAGTGTTCACGATATTAAAGATGTAAAAGATCCGGCATCTAAAGTCTATCCCACAAAAATAGTTGAACTATGCGGAAGCTGTCACAGCAGTGCTGAATTTATGAAACAGTACAATCCGGGACTTCCAATTGATCAGGTTTCGAAATACAGAACCAGTGTGCATGGACATTTAAATTCTAAAGGTGATCCAAATGCTGCTGAGTGTGCAAGCTGTCACGGTTCTCACGAGATTTTCGCAGTAAAAGATTCTCGATCACTTGTCTACGCTACAAATATTCCATCGGTTTGCTCTAAATGCCACAGTGATGCAAAATTGATGGCAAAGTACAAGATACCAACTAATCAGTATGCAAATTATGTTAAGAGTGTACACGGAGTGGCACTCCTTGAAAAAGGAGATCTAAGCTCCCCATCTTGTAATGATTGTCACGGAAATCACGGTGCTGTTCCACCCGGAGTTGAATCAATTTCTAAAGTTTGCGGAACTTGTCACGTTTTAAATATGGAACTATTTGAAGAAAGTCCTCACAAAAAAGCATTTGATGAACATAATTATCCTGAATGTGAAAGCTGTCATGGAAATCATTTAGTAGAACCAGCAACAGATGCAATGGTAGGAACACAAAAACCGGCTGTCTGTGTAAACTGTCATAGTAATGAAAAAAATACTAAGGGTTTTATTGTTGCAGGAAAAATGAAAACACTTATCGACAGCTTAAAGACAGAAGATTCAGAAACAAAAAGTATTCTTAATGAGGCTTCTCAAAAAGGTATGGATGTTTCAGATGCTACTTTTTCACTTAAAGATGTAAGACAGGTTCTCATCCAATCCCGAACAACTATTCACGCTTTCGATCTGGATAAATTCAAAGCACAAATAGATGATGGTTTTAATATAGTTAGTAAAGCAAAACTTAGCGGTGAAGAAGCAATTGATGATTATTATTATAGAAGAATCGGACTTGGATTTTCAACTGTGATTGTAACACTCTTAGTAATTGGCTTGTACTTTAAACTCAGAAAATTAGAAAAGAAATCTTAAACAATATTTAAAGAGAAATAAGATGAATACATCCTCAAATGATGTAAGCAACAAAGAAATTCTGCAGTATCTTCAAACAATTGATACAAGAATTTCTAAAATTGAAGAGTATCTCGATCTGCATCCCGTCCCTTCAGAAGAAGAAATTGAAGAAGCCGAGATTCTTCAAAAGAAAAGAGCTGAGTCTGATGAAGAACTGGAATTCAGAATTGGTCAGTTCTGGTTTGCCAAGCTTGGAATTTTTGCTTTCCTTATTGGTTGGCTTATTGCAAATACTCTGCCGTTTGAAACTATGCATCCGATTATTCCTGTAATTATTGGACTTGCGGCTGGTCTGATAACAATAGTTACATCATTTTCTTTAAGGAACAAATTTCCTCATCTAACCGGATGGGTACTCGGAAGCGGCTTTGCAATAATGTATATAGCTGTGTTGAGAACACACTTCTTCAGTCAACCTGCTTTTATTTCTCAAATAGTTCCGGTAATAATTATAGCTTACCTTGTTTCAATAGCATTAATTCTTACAGGAATAAACTGGAAATCCCCATATATAACTGCATTCGGCTTTTCAATAGTTTATTTATCTGCTCTGCTAAGTGATTCATCTGTATTAATTTTTATTACAATAGCACTTCTCGCTATCGAATCATTTTACTTAAAGATAAAGCATGGCTGGAACGGATTATTTAATTTTA
>JARRKF010000157.1:0-3963 GCA_037388405.1 Ignavibacteriaceae bacterium
AAAGATATGGTAATCTAATGAGGAAAACTTTTTCAGTTTAATAATATTGTGATCAATATTAAATATATTTCTCTATTTTTAAGTAAGAGGAAGTTAATTCAGAATTGAACTATTACTACATTAAACTTTATCAGTAGAAAATTTTTTAAATAATTTCTTAATCTTCTCAGAATTTTCTTTGTTCGCTTTGTATTTAAATAAAACTGTATCGTGGTTGTATTTTACTGAAGTTACTTCTGCAAGATCGTGAATTTGGGATGCGAGTTTTGTTTGTTCAATTCCAAGTGTAAGTTCTTCTTCAACAAATGATTCTCTAATAATATTTTCTACCCTGCTCACAAGAGAAGAAATGTTCATCCCTTTTTGGGCAGAGATTACAACACTGTTAGGATAAGTATTTCTTACATACTCGATTTTGCTTTTATCATTAATCAAATCGACTTTGTTGAAGACTTTAATTTCCTTTTTTTCTGCACTTCCATATCCCTTCAAAGTATCCTCAACAACTTTCAAGTGATCTTCATAATATGGATGAGAGAAATCGATTATGTGTAAGATTATATCTGAGTCTCTAACTTCATTTAATGTGCTTTTGAATGATGCAACAAGATGAGCAGGAAGTTTTCTTATAAATCCAACTGTATCACTGATAAGAATTTTTTCTTTACCGTCAAAGTTTACAGTACGCGTTGTTGAATCAAGAGTAGCAAATAATTTATCTTCGGCAAAAACATCAGCTTTAGTAAGAAGGTTAAACAATGTTGATTTACCTGCATTTGTGTAACCTGCAATCGATATTCTAATAAAATCTTTTCTTCCTTTACTTTGAGTTTCTCTTTGTGATTCAATGCTTTTTAATTTCTCTTTGAGGTGACTGATTCGTGTCCTTATCATCCTTCGGTCAGTTTCAATCTGTGTTTCACCTGGCCCTTTAGTTCCAATTCCCCCGTACTGCTTTGAAAGGTGCGTCCAAGCGCGTGTTAATCTCGGCAGCATATACTCAAGCTGTGCAAGCTCGACCTGCGTTTTTGCTTCTTTTGTTTTTGCACGAAGCGCAAAAATATCGAGAATCAGTCCGCTTCTATCAATAATTTTTCTGTTAAAAAGTCTTTCGAGATTTCTAACCTGAACTGGGGTAAGATCATCATCAAAGATTGCAAGGTCAATATTATTCAACTCAACCAATTGAGCAAGCTCTTCTGCTTTTCCTTTACCAATGTAAAAGGCCGGATCAATGCTGTTTTTTGTTTGGATTATTTTAAAGATTGTTTCTGCACTTGCAGTGTCGGACAGTTCTTCAAGTTCGGCAAGATGTTCTTCAGCCATTTCCCTGCTGATATGTCTTGTTTGAACTGCAATTAGCATTGCACGTTCCTTAACTTTTTGCTGTATATCTATCATTTAATATTTTATGATAAACGTCATTCTTATGAAAGTTGGATCTGTTTCGAGAAATTAGATTCCTGTTTTCACAGGAATGACAGGTCAATTAGTTAATCCTTCAATTTCTTTTTTTGCATTTCGCGCAATTGTCATTTCAATTAAAGCTAAAATTATCGCGGCTAAAAGAAAATATCGCCACAATTCCGAACCAAATCTTGCCTGCATAATCATTTGTTCAGGATTTTCGCCTTTATTTATTCTGAAATACCTTCCTCTAAAATTTATTTTTTCGAGATAATTATCAAAATCTGTATCACTAATATGCGCTGTAACTGATTCAGCTGGATCAGCATTTACATTAACTTCAGTTAAAAGTTTATCACCGGAAAAAAATTTGTAATTGCCGGTTAAATAAGTGTTTGCATAAGAAAAAAAGTTTGAGCTAATATTTGATCCCAGATTTATTATCTCTTCAGTGTTATCAGGTCTGATAACTTTTAGCTGCGGTAAAGTTCTTGCAGATATATTAATAATTACTTGTTCTCCTGCAAAATAAGTTTTAGAATTAGTATTTTTTGCTGAAAGATACATCACCGATTTTGTTACCAAAGGTGCAAAGATGCTTTTAAGAGGAAAGTCACTCCACTTAAAAACAGGAGAACTGCTGAACACAAAAATTTTTCAGTCATCCAAAGAATATTCACTTAAAAAACTACTTTCATCTTCAAGACTGATGATTGTTTTCCCTTTTCCTTCGGGATTTATTTTATAGTACGAATAAAAATCCGGTGATTCAACCTGTTTCTTTTTTTCATTTATAAAAATATTCTCGAATAATGGATGATTAAAATCTACTTCGCTAAAATGAACTGACTGACCTTTCTCTATATTTACATAAGAACCTGATATTGCCAAACCGAGCGAATTTAGTGAACTGATAAAATTAGACGAAGCCGACTCAGATGATGGAAAAACAATTAATCCTTTACCGGAATTGAGGAACTTTTTTAATTTATCTCCTACACTCATAAAATTATTGCTCAAAAGCACAATAACCTGATAATCATTAAGCTCTGTAGCTGCAACCTGATCAACTTTCTTTGTTGTTACATCAAAATAACCTTTTTCAGAAACTGACTTTAGTGCGATCTCCAAAAGTTTAGAGTCATTAATGTCATCATCTAATATAAGGACAGGAATTTTTTGGGGAATATAGAATGATGAGAACCTCTGGTTATCTTGCAGAATATCGTCCTCCTCAATTTCAGCTTCAGCTTCACTATTTCCGTAGTTTTTCGCCGGTGCTTCGAGGTTTATAGTTTTAGATTCTCCAGAATTCAGGTCTAAACTTTGTTGAGCTGATCTTTCACCATCAATAAAAAGAGAGACAACAAGATTTTCTTTAGAGTGATTTGAATAATTTTTTACGATAGCATCAAATTTGACAGGCTTGTCTTTTTCAAAAATCTGAGTGTTAATTTTCAGTTCATCTATCCCGAAATTATTAATCTCTTTTCCGGAATAATCAAAAGAATACAATCGTACCTGTTCGCCAAGTTGTTCTTTTAAATCAGTTATTTCACCTTCTGAAGCAAGCCTACCTTTTTGAAAATCGGTAAAAAGATAAATTTCTTTGTTGAAGTTTTTTGCTTTACCTATAACTTCTGCAGCTTTGATTATCGCATTGTTCAACTTGTTGCTGGCAAAAGAGATATCAACATTGTCAATTTCTTGCTTAAACTTTTCGAGATTTGATGTCATTTCAATTTCGTCAGGTTGATGAGAAACAAGAATTAATCCAACTTCGTCCCCTTCTTCAAACTGATTCAATAATTGTTTGATTGTTTCTCTTGCCTGATTGAAATATGAACCATCCTGTTCAACAACGCTCATACTAAAAGTGTCATCAAGTATAAATACTGCTGTTGTTTTGGCTGCAGAAGTTGTTCCACCAATTGAAACTCCTACTAGTGTTGGTCTTGCAAAAGCTGTAACAATACAAAGGACGATTAAAACTCTTAATGCAAGCAGCAGCCATTGTTTAAATTTAATTTTCCTGATTTTATTTTTTTGAAGCTCCTTTAGAAATTGTAAAGTGCTGAACTCAATTTTTTTGAGTTTTCGAAGGTTTAGCAGATGAATCAGAATTGGAATTGATGCAGCTAAAAGGCCAAATAAAATTACAGGGTTGAGAAAAGTCATTTTAATTAAATATTCATTTTTTAATGTATTGTTGCGAAAATACTTATATGTAATTCCTGAAACTATACAAGATATTTGCACTTATTTAAATTTTTCACTGTAGCAATAATTTTTCGATTGAAATTCCTTGCTAGCTGATATATATTTGCTATTATTAATTTTTAATTTAAGCGATAATCAATGGGCGACATACTCAAAAAGAGGATTAAACAAAAGAAATTCAAAAGTTCTGAACAGGAAGCAATTATTAATTTGTTTGTAGCATCCAATTATCTCCATTCAAAACTTGACTCTATCTGCAACAATTTTGATCTAACGCATAGTCAATTTAATGTGCTGAGAATTTTAAAAGGTGTTCATCCAGACGGGCATCCAAGG
>JARRKF010000157.1:4008-8219 GCA_037388405.1 Ignavibacteriaceae bacterium
GTTTAATCGACAAATTAGTAAACGACGGACTAGCGGAAAGATTTGGTTCTTCACAGGACAGAAGACTTTCGCTTGCACGAATTACAGTTAAAGGAATTGACCTCCTCGAAAAAATCAATCCTGAAGTAGATGAATTTCTATCTGATTACTCTTCCTCACTGAAAGAGGATGAAAAACTAATCCTCTCAAATATTTGTGAGAAGTTATATGCAAGAGAAATACACGAATAATTACTTATTCTTTTCTGCAATCAGATTAAGTGCACTGCCAGCTTTGAACCATTTAATCTGTGTCTCATTCATTGTGTGATTAAGCAGAATTTCATCTTTGCTTCCATCCTTGTGTTTCAATATCATCAAAACCTGCTTTTCAGGAGCTAGCTTTGAAACCAGCAAATCAACTTTATCATCTTCTTTAACTTTATCGTAATCCTTCGGATCAGCGAAAGTTAAAGGAAGCATTCCCTGTTTTTTTAGATTGGTTTCATGAATTCTTGCAAAGCTTTTTACGATTATTGCTCTACCACCAAGGAATCTTGGCTCCATAGCCGCATGTTCACGTGAAGAACCTTCACCATAATTTTCATCACCGACAACTACCCAATTGATTCCTTTTGCTTTATACTCACGTGCAACTTCAGGAACAGATTTGGTTTCACCGGTAAAAATATTTTTCACTCTACCTGCATCACCCGTGTATGAATTTATAGCACCGATGAACATGTTGTTTGAAATATTGTCTAGATGTCCTCTGAATCTCAACCAAGGTCCCGCCATAGAAATGTGATCTGTTGTACATTTCCCTTTTGCTTTAAGAAGTACTGGTAAATCGACTAAATCTTTTCCATCCCATTTCTGAAATGGCTTCAAAAGTTGAAGCCGTTCGCTATCAGAATCAACTTTAACTTCAACACCACTACCATCTTTAGCCGGTGGAATAAATCCGCTGCTTCCTTCATCAAATCCTTTTGGAGGAAGTTCTTCTCCAGTTGGTGGATTTAGTTTTACTTCTTCGCCTTTATTATTTAGTAATGTATCTGTTATTGGATTGAATGATAAACTCCCTGCTAAAGCAAGCGCAGTGGTAATTTCCGGTGATGCAACAAATGCAAGAGTTTCAGGATTACCATCATTCCTCTTTGCAAAATTTCTGTTGAAGGAAGTTACAATTGTGTTTCTTTCACCTGTTTTAATATCCATTCTTTTCCACATTCCAATACAAGGACCGCAAGCATTTGCTAAAACGAGTCCACCGATATCCTGTAAGTCTTTTAACAAACCGTCTCTTTCTACAGTTGCTCTAACCTGTTCAGAACCCGGAGTTATTGTGAACTCTGATTTAGCTTTCAAACCATTTTTAACAGCAAGTCTTGCAATGCTCGCCGAACGATCAATATCCTCATAGCTAGAATTAGTACAACTACCAATGAGCGCTACTGAAATTTTATCGGGATAGTTTTCTTTTTTTACCGCTTCTTTCATTTTAGAAATCGGCCAGGCCTTATCCGGAGTGAAAGGGCCATTTAAATGGGGTTCAAGTTCACTCAAATTAATTTCAATAACTTGATCATAAAATTTTTCAGGATTTTTAAAAACTTCTTCATCAGCACATAACTCATCAGCTAAGCCTTCAGCAAGAGCAGCAACATCTGCTCTTTTTGTTATTCTTAAATATGAAGACATTTTTTCATCGAAAGGAAATACTGAAGTAGTTGCACCAATCTCTGCACCCATATTACAAATTGTTCCTTTACCAGTGCATGAAATTGTATGTGTACCTTCTCCAAAATATTCTACTATCGCTCCGGTTCCTCCTTTTACGGTAAGTATTCCGGCAAGTTTTAGTATTACATCTTTTGGTGAAGTCCAGCCGTCCATTTTGCCAGTTAGCTTAACTCCAATAATTTTGGGCCATTTCAATTCCCAGGGCATCCCTGCCATCACATCAACAGCATCAGCACCACCAACACCAATTGCAATCATCCCCAATCCTCCTGCATTTGGTGTATGCGAATCAGTCCCGATCATCATTCCACCTGGAAATGAATAATTTTCAAGCACAACCTGATGAATTATTCCGGCTCCCGGTTTCCAGAAGCCAATTCCGTATTTACGGGATACGCTTTCCAGGAAATCATATACTTCTTTATTCTCTTTAGTTGCTCTTTCTAAATCTTGTTTAGCACCAACCTGAGCTTGTATTAGGTGATCACAATGAACAGTTGAAGGAACCGCTGTTGTCTTTCTTCCTGCAGACATAAATTGGAGCAATGCCATCTGTGCGGTTGCATCCTGCATCGCAACACGATCTGGGGCCAGGTCAACATAATCTTTTCCTTTTGTAAATTCTTTGGATGGTTTATCCCATAAATGCGTATAAAGGACCTTTTCAGCATAAGTCATTGGTCTGTTAATGACCTTCCTGATGGCGGTCAATTTTTCCCGGTAATTATTATATGCATTTTTAATCATATCTAAATTCGCTGTCATTTTAACCCTTCGCTTAAAGCAATAATAAATTTTTTCTTTGTTAAAATAAAGAAAATCAAAGAAAATTGCTCTATAATACGACATGAATATCGCCTGCACGATTTTTGAAGCAACGGGCTAAAAACTTTATTGTTTTCCATTTTATAAAAAATTATGCAGGAAATGTAGCGTGGAAAAAAATCCAATCTTAATTATAGACGACGAGTCTACCTACTTAAATCTAATGAAGGAATTCCTAAACCAGGAAGGATATTCCAACGTTTTAACTGAGCAAAATCCTTTAAATGTATTACCTCTTCTGCAAAGAACTGACATCGATTTAATATTGCTTGATATTTTTATGCCTGAAATGAATGGGCTTGATTTACTTGAAAAAATTTATGCGGAATATCCAGCTATACCGGTTATAGTTATTACAGCAGTGGATGAAGTTCAGATTGCGCTAAAAGCAATTAAACTCGGAGCTTATGAATTTATAACAAAACCACCTGACACTGACAGATTATTATTAACAATTAGAAGAGCATTAGATACCAAATTACTTCAAACAGAACGTGATTCTCTCCGCAGAGCACAAATTGAAAACCTACCTGGTAGAAGAATCTTTTCGGATATAATTACAGATTCACCATTAATGCATAAAGTTTTTGAAATCGTAGAAATTTTTGCTCCAACCAATGAAACAGTTTTAATTTCTGGTGAAACAGGGACGGGTAAAGATTTGATTGCGAGAAAAATACACGACCTCTCACCAAGAAGAGATAGAAATTTTGTGGCTGTAAACCTTGCATCAATATCTCCAAGCCTTTTTGAGAGTGAATTGTTTGGATATAAGAAAGGTACCTTTACAGGTGCTCTTGAAGATAAAGTTGGATATTTTGAAGCAGCAAACGGAGGTACAATTTTTCTTGATGAAATTGGCGAACTTCCAATGACTTTGCAGGGAAAACTATTACGAACAATTCAGTATAATGAAATATATAAAGTTGGTGATGCAAAATCTATTAAGCTTGATATTAGAATTATCTCAGCATCAAATAAAGATCTTCTTGAAGCAGTAAATAAAAAAGAATTCAGAGCGGATTTATACTACAGACTAAATCGAGGGTTTATCCACCTTCCACCATTAAGTAAAAGAGGGGATGATGTAATACTGCTCGCAGAGCATTTTCTTGAAGTAGGAAACAGAACCTATAATAAAAACATACGGGGATTTTCTGAAGCAGTTCTGGATTCTCTAAGAAATTACTCCTTCCCGGGAAACGTTAGAGAACTTGAAAATATTGTTCTCAACGCAGTAGCAAAAACTTTTGGTGAGCCCTACATTAATTCTATCGATCTTCCCAGAGAATATATACGAGTTAATGACAACGGTAACCACAAACCAAAGCTTGTAAGTCTCGATGTTGCCGCCGAAGAACATATCTTAAATGTAATGAGGACAGTTGGCAACAGTGTTCAAAGAGCAGCCCCTCTGCTTGGTGTTAGTGAACGAACACTTCAAAGACGACTTAAAGCAATCAGGGAACGACGGAATTAGTTATTCAAAATAAATTTTCCTACTTAATTCCCATATTTCTACAAATTTTTCATGTAAATATTACTTGCAAAAATCTTTATTGCGATCATCCTTCATTTTTTTAAAGTAATACTACATTTTAGACGTCACTGATGACGTTGAAAAAGGCATATCGATTGAGGTTATTAAGAGCCAAATTATAG
>JARRKF010000158.1:0-5847 GCA_037388405.1 Ignavibacteriaceae bacterium
TTGAGACCGGTTGAAAAAACTGCTGTAAAGATGGCTACTCCGGCAATAACAGCAATCAAAGTATCAAGCACAAGTATTTGTAATGCTGATGTTGGAATATTATCTTTTTCTGACATATAACTTCCGTATGTTAGCATAGCCCCCATACCGAGACTTAGTGTAAAAAATGCCTGACCTAAAGCTAGTAGCACAACAGTTGCTGAAATTTTGCTCCAATCAGGTTTTAAAAGAAATTCAAGTCCGGCCCCGCTTCCCTCCATTGTAATTCCTTTTATCATTACTATGATAAGGAGGATGAAAAGAGCTGGCATCATAATTTTACTTCCGCGTTCAATACCTTTCTGAACTCCGAAATAGACAAATAACATTGTTATGATCATGAAAATGACAAACATTATTATTATCCAGTGGACTTCAGAGATGAGCAAATAAAAATGGTTAGCTGCTTCATCAGGTGTAGAATATTCCAAAAATGTTCCTTTAATAGCCTCAATGATATAACCGAAAGACCAGCCAGCAACAATAGCATAAAATGATAAAATCATAAAACCAGCAGCGATACCCATACCTCCAACGTATGGCCAAAATTTGGATTTCGTTAAAGCTTTGAATGAACCTACAGGATCGCGTTTACCTGTTCTTCCAATTAAAATTTCACCAATCAAAACGGGTAATCCTATTACTCCGATGCAAATAAGGTAAACAAATAAAAATGCAGCACCACCATTCTCTCCTAATACATAAGGAAATCTCCAGATGTTTCCCAGACCGATTGCTGAACCTGCGGCTGCTAAAATAAATCCAATTTTTGATCCCCAATTTTCCCTAGATTGCTGCATAGAGTACTCTTGAAATGTATTTTGCGGTAAAAACTCGTTTCAAATTCTAGAAAATATAATGTAGAAAATGAACACTTTAAGAATTATTTTCAATCTCAATTTATAACCTGATTTCATATTTTACAATAATTCATTATAAAATTTTTTAATGAAAATAAGTTACTACCCATATATTAGAAAACTCAAAGACAGATTTACCATATCATCACATTCACGTACTGAAACTCCTGCTGTTATGGTAGAGATTGGACACAATGGATTAATCGGTTATGGTGAAGCTGCTCTTCCGCAATACTTAAGGGAAGATCAGCAAAGTGTTATTAAGTTTTTAGGTCAAGTTGATTTGGAAAAATTTTCCGATCCATTTCAAATTGAATCAGTTATTAAAAATATAGATGAAATTGAGGAAGGGAATAATGCTGCCAAAGCAGCAATAGATATAGCATTACACGATTTGTATGGAAAAATGAAAAACATTCCTTTGTATCGTTTATTAAATATTGAAAAGAGGGAAGATTTATTTTCATCATATACAATTGGAATATCTGATGAAGAATCGTTGCCAAGAAAAATAGAAGAAGCATCGGAGTTTAAATTTCTAAAGATAAAATTAGGGACTAATAATGATAAACAAATTATAAATGAAATAAGATCGCTGACTGATAAACCACTTTATGTTGATGTAAACCAGGGTTGGAATGATAAATCTTTTGCTTTAGATATGCTTACTTTTCTAGTGGAACAAAATGTTGTTCTTGTTGAACAACCATTTCGTAAAGAAAATCTAAAAGATACTGCTTGGTTATCTGAGAGAAGTCCTTTACCAATTATAGCTGATGAAGCAGTACAGAGCCTGAATGATTTAGAAAAAATTAAAGACATATACTCTGGGGTTAACATTAAATTGATGAAAGCAGGGGGGATAAGTAAAGCTTATCAAATGATTTTAAGAGTTTGAAAGGAAAGATAGTCTTTCCTGAAGGTCCAGGATTAGGTTTAAAAAAGTTGTAAAATAGAATCAATATCAAGCATTTTGCTAATTTATTATTTGATAAATATGTTTAAATTTGATTGTGAATTATTAATAATTAAGGATTAAATATGCCAAAAAATTATGTTTCTAATAAAGATGAAACAGTAAGAATGTTTAATAGTGATTTTATGGAAGCATTCTCCAGAGTTCACTATACAGTTCCTCTAATAATTTATATACCTGTTATTTTAGTTATGCTCTATCTATCAATAGTAGTTCATAAAATATCTTATCTGAATATTGCCGTCTTGTTTATTGGAGGTATTGCGGCATGGACTTTAGCTGAATATTTACTACACAGATTTGTTTTTCATTTTAAAGCTAAAAGCGAATTTGGTAAAAAGATACATTTTATTTTTCATGGCGTGCATCACGATTACCCTAGTGATTCAAAGAGATTAGTTATGCCTCCATCTGTAAGCATCCCGCTTGCAGTTATATTTTATTTTATTTTTAGGTTGATATTTGGCGAAGCTTTGATGCTTCCATTTTTTGCTGGTTTTATTGCTGGATATTTATTTTATGACATATCTCATTATGCAATACATCATTTTAATATGCACAGTAAATTCTGGCTTGCTATAAAAAATCATCATATGCTTCATCACTATCAGGATGAGTATAAAGGTTACGGTGTTAGTTCACCATTCTGGGATTATATATTTAGAACAAATTTTTTAAAAAAGAAAAGCTAGAGAAGCTTTAGGATATTAAACTTATGCAAGGGGCCCGTGCTAAACTGTTGGTAGTTGAAGATAACAAGGAAACCCAACTTATTATTAAAGTAGCGCTTCGCGAAAAGTACGATTTGCTTACTGTCGGTAATGTTGATGATGCATTAACATCTTTGTCCCAAAATGAGTTCGATCTTATTCTTCTAGATTTGAATCTCGGTGGAAGTGAAGAGGGGAGAATAGTTTTATCAGAGATTCGTGATAAAAGGCAAAATCATAAACTTCCGGTTTTAATTGTTACTGCATACGATTTACAACCGGAGAGTGAAAAATTTTATCGAGAAAAATCGAATGGAATTATTACAAAACCATTTGATAAAAAGACTCTTCTGGAAACAGTAGATAAGATTCTTTCCATAAATTAAATATTCTCAAAAAACATTTTTTACCGGATAAATTTTTCAAATAATTAACTCTAATATTTCAAAATATTAAAGGGGTTAATACAGAATCAGTTACTAATATTGGTAAAAAATTTATCGTTTTGGTAGTAATTATCGCCGCTTCAGTAAAATTCCAACGATTTCGATTAATGCAGATTTATAGAAATAAAAATCATCAAAATAAAGCATAGACGCTTCAAGAAGTTGATAATAGCTTCTTTGAGTCATTAATAATAAATTTTGATCAATATTTGGCAAAAATTTTGAACTTAACTAATGTTACTAATTGATTGCCTTTTGAATATTATTTTCAAAGTTTCAAATATGGCAAAAATTTAATGCTAGTGGCATAATAATTGACAAATTGAATATTTTTGGGAAATTCCAAAAAAGTTCAATAGGGTATTATTACCTTAAAAAACATGTAATTTTTTTAGATTTTGAAAAGAATCAAAAATGCTGAATTCCGTTCCAACAAGAAAAAATTGAATTAAGAAAAATGGATGATATTATTCTAAAAAACTTCCCACAGCCTATTTACATCTATGATAAAGAAAGTCTTAAATTTTTGAATGTAAATGATGCGGCATTAAAACTTTATGGATATTCCATAGATGAATTTTTACAATTGGATTTGACAGATCTTTACACTCCGGAGGATATTCAAAATGTTTTAGAGACAACGAACAATAATACAGGTGAAGGAACATATAGCGGTATTTTAAAACATCGCAAAAAAGATGGATCTTTTGTAAACGTAAGAATTAATAAAATTCATTTTCAGTATAGCGATATTGAAGCTTACCTCGATGTAGTTCAGGAAGTCTCAGAATTATTTGAACTTGAAAAAAAGAAACAAATTTATAAAGCAGTTTTTGATAATACTGATAATATGATTTTCATTACTGATCCCGAAGGTAAAATAAATTTTATTAATGAATCGGTAAAACGAAATTTCGAATCAGATTATGAAAGATTTTTGAATGTTCCTATAACATCATTATGTAATGATGAAGATCAAATGCTGATAAACAGCTCGGTGTTTCAATCTCACATTAAAGAAACGATCACATTTACTATAGAATTAAAAATTTCTGAAGAACAAAGGATTGAAGCAGATGTTGTTTCCACTCCTATTTTTAATATTGATAATAACATTGAATCATTTGTTTTAATTGCTAAGCCAGTAATTAAGGAAATTACACCTCCAACTTTAGAAGAAGTACCTCTTGAAAATTCAATCGATGAAGTGCAAGAGGCAAAAGCCGATCCAACAGATTCTATTCCTTTGGTTCGTGATAATACTTTTCTGAGAGGGGTCTTTCATGAAATTTTAACGCCGATGAATGTTATTTTGGGATTCACGCAGGAGTTATCAGAAAGTATTAAAGAACCATCGCCTGAACAGCAGGAAGCGATGAATATCTTAAAACAGAATAGTAAGTCGTTAATGGAACTTATGAATTCTGTTGTAGAATTTTCAGAGGTTAGTTTAAACAAATCTGAAGTTATGGTTTCACAAGTTCCTGTTACTGAAATTATAGAAACGCTGGACAAAAATGTGAACGATTTAACAGGAATTAAAGATCTAAAATTTGCCTACGGAAAAATTTCCTCATCATTAAAGTTTATAACTGATTCTGATAAATTTCTAAAGCTCACAACAAATCTTTTCCGTTTAATTAGTGGAATCAGTCAGAAAAAGAAATTATATTTTTCAGCATATCCCGACGGTAAAGAACACTTTAATATTTCTATTTCTGATGCTTTTGGTAAGTCTTCTTCACAGTTGATTGAAACACTAAAACTTCTTTTTATAGAAAAACAAGATCCTAAAATTTTAGGTATTTCCAATCTTAATTTTGAATTAATAAATTCATTACTTGAACTGTTAAAGGCGCAAGTGATTGAAATGAATGCTGGAACAAATAAGCAAGATATTGCGTTCAGGTTTCCTTTAGAGCTTGAGGGAAAAGTTAAAAAGCAAGATGAGGTAAAAGAAGAAAAAGAAATTGAAGCTAAAGAAGAATTATATGTGGATGAAGATTTCAAAGATGTCGAATCACAACCTTCAAAAATCCATGAAGAAATTGAAATTGTTGAGAAAGAAGAAGAAATTTTAGCAGCTTTAAACAAAACTAGTAAACAAACCGAAATAATTGATTTGCCTGAAGAAAACTTAGTTAATGAAACTAAAGAATTAAAAGATAACAAAAAACCAGAAACTCAGGTAAAGCAAGAAGTACCGGCTAGTAAAAATGGTTTATCTTCTCTCAGATGTCTTTATATTGAAGACCAGGTTGACTCGCAAATATTGTTTAAAGTTCAGATGAAGGATTTGAAAAGTATTCAATTTGCTGCGAGCTTTGAAGAAGCTCTTCCATTGCTGGAATCAAATGAATATGACTTTATAATTATGGATATTAATCTTCAGGGGGATTATAATGGTTTGGATGCTTTGAAAGCAATTCATCGCATTCCGAAATTTCAGAAAATTCCTGTAATTGCAGTTACAGCTTATGTGTTACCGGGCGACAAAGAAAAATTTATTGCAACCGGTTTCACTGATTTTATTTCTAAACCTATCTTTAGGGAAAAATTGCTTGATTCCCTAAAAAAGATTTTTGTTAACTAATATTTTTCTCGTCAAAGTAACAATCCGACAGTTCTGATATTTACCTATTGACTTATTTCTTTTCATGAATTAAATTACCATACAAATGTATGGTATTTATTTATGAGAAAAGAATTAACCAGAATTCAGAAAGATATCCTTGATTTTTTAATCGATCAGATTAAAGGAAAGGGAATACCTCCAACCCTTGCCGAAGTTGCAAATCATTTTGGTTACAGGAACA
>JARRKF010000159.1:0-7628 GCA_037388405.1 Ignavibacteriaceae bacterium
CTCTTCATTCCCAAATCTGTAGATGTGGTTTGTGCATAAACCATTGTGGGCAGCGACTGATAATGAAATAGAAGGATCAACAATTCCAAGCTCTTCAATGATTATTACAAATTCAACGTAACCTAAACCGGCACCACCGTACTCTTCAGGAAAAATAATTCCCATAAAACCTAGTTCACCAAGTTCTCTAAAAATTTCTAATGGGAATTTTTGAGCTTCGTCCCACTCCATTACTTTAGGTTTAATTTTATTCTGTGCAAAGTCTCTTATGGTATCTCTTATGAGTGTTTGGTTTTCGGTAAGTTCGATTAGAAATGATTGGCTCATAGTTTCCATTTTATTGCCTTTCAAAATAATCTCAGTTGATTGAGGAATTCACTTAAATATTTTTCCTGGTTATAAAATTATTTATTATCTCCTCAGCTATGTGGTAAGGTGATAAATTACCAAGAATTACTTTTTCTAAAGTCGAATTTAAGTATTTTTCACCACTTTCGCTCCATAATTGTTGTTTGATATCATTCTCAACTATTTCTTTTATTCTATTCTTAGTTTGTTTGTCTCTCTTCAAAAGAAAAAGGTTATTCTTATTCATGAACGATTTATGTTTATCAATTTCTTTTTCAACTTCATTAATTCCTTTGTTCTCTGAACCAATTGTTTTTATGATTGACGGCATCCAGGTATGTTCATCATGGTTTTTCATCATCAATATAGTTTGAAGAGAGGCTATTGCTTGATCCGCACCCGGTCTGTCACTTTTATTTAGCACAAAAAAGTCAGCAATTTCCATTAAACCAGCTTTCATTGCCTGAACAGAATCACCTGACTCAGGAACAAGAACTACAATTGTAGTATCAGCAGCTTCAACGATATCCAATTCTGACTGTCCAACACCAACTGTTTCGAGAATTACAAGATCATATCCAGCAGCGTCGAGAACATCCGCTGCGTCAATAGCTTTTTTACTTAATCCGCCAAGACTTCCCCTTGTTGCCATACTTCTGATGAAAACTCCTTCATCATTTCCGATTTCATTCATCCTTATTCTATCACCTAGCAAGGCACCACCGGTAAAAGGACTCGTTGGATCAACTGCAATTATTCCAACTTTCTTTCCTTCTGCCCGATAAAGTTTGGTAAGTTGATTAGTAAGTGTGCTCTTACCTGCACCGGGAGGACCTGTAATTCCAATTCGGTATGCATTACCAACTTTAGAATAAATTTGCTTTAGTAATTCGGAAGCTTCAGAATTGTAATCTTCAACAATGGAAATTGCTCTTGCAACTGCTCTGCGTTCATTCTTAAATACTTTATTAACAAAATCTGTGCTGAACAACTTATTAATTACATTTTAGATTTAAAATAGTCAAAAGTAATTTTCAAACCTTCATCAATTTTAACTGAAGGTCTCCAATTAAATTTATTAAATATTTTTTCCGATGAAATAACACTTCTTAACTGTTCACCCTTTGCAGAAGGTCCATGTTTTTCTTCAGCAATACCTCCTGCAAGATTATTCAGCTTGCCAAAAACTTCATTCACATTTGTTTCTATTCCAGTACCGATATTATAAATTGTGGAGATTTCATCATTAACTGTAAGTAAATTTGCTTTCACAACATCCTGAACAAAAACATAATCTCTTGTTTGGTTTCCGTTTCCATTTATAGTGGGATTCTCATTTTTTAATAATCTATTTACGAATATTGCAACAACACCAGCTTCTCCAAGCGGATTTTGTCTGGGACCGTATACATTTGCATATCTGAAAACAGTGTAATTTAATCCATATTCTTTCTTGTAAAAGAATAAATACTTTTCAATTGTCAACTTTGTAATTCCGTAAGGGGAGACTGGATTTACAGGATGATTTTCATCAGCTGGGAAGTATTCCGGTTCACCATAAATTGCGCCTCCGGTTGAGGCAAAAGTAAATTTTTTCACTCCAGTTTTAACACAACTTTGTAATAAATTTATTGTTCCGAGGATATTAACATTCGCATCAAAGATGGGATCATTAACAGATTTTCTCACATCAATTTGTGCTGCGTGGTGATTTACAACATCGAATTTTTCTTTTTCGAATATGTTTAAAACTTCAGGATCGTTTATACTTAGCTTATAAAATTTTGCTTTAGGATTAATATTTTTTTCATTACCGGTTGATAGATTATCAATGATACTTACTTCATGTCCCTCCGAGATAAATGCATCTGCAACCTGCGAACCGATAAATCCCGCTCCACCTGTAACAAGTATTTTCATTTTATTCAGTATATAATTTTTGTTTGTAAATATATTCCATTACTGATGGAGTAACAAGATAGTTGATGGGCATATTATGCTTAACTCTTTCCCTTATATCAGTAGCACTTATTTCTATTCCTCTTGTTTGAACGAACACAGCTTCGTGGTAGTATTTATCTTTAAATAGCGGCGGTTGAGAAGATTTTCTTTTAAGCACAATTATTTTTGCTAACTTCATAATCTCATCTGGGTCTTTCCAGGTGTGAAATGAAAAAATATTATCATATCCAATAATAAACTCCAGCGAATCATATTTCTTATTGAATTCTCGTAGTGTATCAACTGTATAAGAGACTCCACCTTTTTTTATCTCCAGATCAGAATAATCGAAGAATGGAACGCCTTCAATTGCAAGTTTTATCATACTCAGTCTATCCTTGGGAGAACTGGTTTGAGCGTCACTTTTATGGGGAGAAATAAATGCCGGAATGAAAATAATTTTTTCCAGCTTTCTAATTTCACAAACCGATTGTGCGGTTATCAAGTGACCAAGATGTATCGGATCGAAAGTTCCGCCGAATATTCCAACTTTACTCATTTAATATCTCTTTATATTCTACAAAAAGGTCGTTAAAGCTTTCGTGCATTTTTTGACTGCAATATGATAGACTTTCTTTTTTTGAAAGTTCAATATATAGTTTTTTTATGTCTTCAAAATCATCAATGGATAAAAAACCTTCGAGAGTGTGAATGAAAACATCATGACTACCGATTGAGTTAAGGTAATTCTTGTAATTCCGATTAGACGTAAATAAAGAATTAATTAAAATTGTCTCTGGTTCGTAGACGCAATTGCCAATTATTAGGTTACTTTTGGATTTTAATAAAACTATAGAATTATCTTCTGATTGTGTTAAGTTAAAAATTCTTTCAAAATCATCCTGCTTTATTCCCATTGAGTTATGATATAAAAACAGAGTCTTTGCATTTACTGAAAGCTTTTGTTTCAACAATTCCTCCTCCGATTTTTTTATCGAAGAACCAGAGTAAAAAATTTCTTTAAAATCTTCGGGGATAAATTTTTTAGGAATATATTCTTTGTCCTGTTCTGAGAGTAGAATCATCAAATTACTATTTTCTTTTAATTCATTTAATATTTCAATCCAGTTTGAAAGCAAAAGTGAATGAAGATAAACACTGTATTGAGGAGTTAAGTTTTGGAATGGCTTGATTACAGTTGTATTAAGTACAGCTGAGTCGGCTATAAGCATGATCGTTCTATTACTCATCGGTTTTTATCTGATAATATTCAACAATCAAAATTTTCTACTTTTCTTTAAGCCAGCTAAATATCTCTTTTAAGGAAAGTTTATTTCCATAGGATAGAATACCTATCCTGAATACCTTTGCGCTTATTTTTGTCACGATGATAATTGATACGAGAAGAATAAGTATTGTCAAGATTATCTCGAATGGAGGTACATTCTGAACATTCAAACGTAAGACCATTACAGTTGGAATAGTAAGAGGAATGTAAGAAAATATTTTAGTAACGATGAAATCCGGATTTTGAATAACAGGCATTGCAATAACTACCGGCAGCATTAAAATTAAGCTTAGGTAAGTTGTTATTTGTTGTGCTTGCTGTTCTGTGTTCACCGCCGAACCAATTCCTACGAACAATGTTGTGTAAAAAATAAATCCAAGTATAAAATAAATTAACATTGGCAAAACATTTTTAAATGCTGCATAAGGAACTAAAGCACTTCCAACAAGTCCAACTCCGATAATTGCCCAGATAAAAATCTTATAAGTATTTTTCAGCAGAATACGTTCATTGAGCAGAAGAAAATAGAAGAAGAAGGTAAAGTCGAAGAGTCTGATTTTCTGACAACTTTCTTCCTTTCTATCGTACTTATTTTATTACTAATGATGATGGTTATAAATCAGACTCTTCGACTTTACCTTCTTCTTCTATTTTTTTCTGTTCAATAAATGTATTCTGCTGGAAAAGACTAATAAGATTTTTATTAAGCCCTGATTTTTCTAGTTTCATTTGTGTCCTAAGTGTATTTAACGCTTCCTCTAAACGACTGACGACTTTAAAATTTCCCAAAGCAGTACTTCTGTATTCTGCGGAAATTGAATCACCACCGGAAGATTTAATCAAAAGATAGCCTTCAATCATATTCTTTAAAACATTTTTATCAGCTGTTTTAGTAAGCTCTTCCGGGTTTGATTTAATTCCCTCCAAATTAACCAAAATGTAATTCCTTTGGCCATTTGGCAGTTCATATTTGCCCATTTGTTCGTTAAGCCCTTGAAAATATTTCCCAGTATTGTCAATAACACCTATCACTTCAACTTTAGGTGACTCTTCTCTAAATAAAAGTGATGGTAAAATTGAAAATGAAATAATTAAAAGCGGAGTAACGATTAAAGAAATTATAAACGTTTTTGTTTTAACCTTTTCGAGATATTCCCATTTTGCTATTGTGATAATCTTTTTAATCATTTTATAGCATTATCTTTTATCAAATCAATAAAAATTTTGTTAAGTGTGGGTTCTATAACCGAAAAGTGATGAACCTCAACTTTTTCCACGAGTTTTTTTAGAAAGTTTGATGGATTAACATCATCCTTCAGTTGAATATCGGTGTAATTACTGTAGCTGTCGAATTTGATTATTTCAGAAAATTGAAGTAGAGAATTACCACCTCCGTTAAATCCGATTCTGATATTATTACCTCCAAACCTTCTTTTAATTTCTGAAAGTCTTCCAACGTATACTTCTTTTCCATTATTAATCAGTAATATTTCCTCACATAATTTTTCAGCCAAATCCATTTGATGTGTAGAGAGGATTATAGTTTTTCCTTCAGCTAAAAAAGAAAGAATGAGATCCTTTACTTCCTGTTGATTTATAGGATCGAATCCAGTAAAAGGTTCATCAAGTATTAGTAACAGGGGATTGTGGATAATTGCGGCGATTAACTGTACTTTTTGTTGATTTCCTTTTGAGAGCTGCTCGATCTTTTTATCACGGTAATTTAGGATGTTCAACCGTTTCAGCCATTCGTTAGCAAGTAGGATGGCATCTTTTTTATTAACATTTTTTAATGCTGCAAAGTAGATTAAAACATCAATCACTTTACTTCGTTTATAAAGTCCTCTCTCTTCTGGTAAATAGCCTATTTGACTATAATAATCATAAGTTATCGGTTTGTTATTAAAAATTATTTCACCCGAGGAAGGTTTGATTATGTTTAGTATTGTCCTCAAAGTTGTAGTCTTGCCGGCACCATTCGGACCAAGTAATCCGAAAATTTTTCCTGGTGTAACTGTGAATGACAGATTATCTACGGCTACTGTGGAATAGAATCTCTTTACAAGATTTTTAACGATCAACATTTATTATAAACAATAAAAACTGAGATAAAATAACTAATAAAAATAATAAATTAAGTTGAACTTATGATTTATATTTTCACAGTGTTTTTTTAGAAAAAAGAAAATCAAATGTTCTTTTAACATTATTCATCAGATTTAATGGAACTGTAAATTGCCAATTCTAACCCCTTTTTGGATTGATGGTACTCAAATTCTTATCCTTGTATATCTTTTCATCAATAAATATATTTGTAGTCATTTTTTATTAGATTTCAATCGAAAATGTTGAAAATTAAGGTCTCAAACCTGTCAAACGGTAGGTATGAATACGAATTTGAAGGCAAGATTAATGACATCGAGATTTCGGAACCGTACGAAGGAAATTACATAACAAATGTAGTTCTTAATAAATTTGATAATCAGATAATTCTTGATAGTGCTACAAATATCGGTGCAAATCTGATATGTGACAGATGTGCTAAAGAATTTCATTCAGTAATAACAAGCAGTTACCGAATGGTTTATTTATTCACGCACGATGTTACTAATTCTGCAGATAAAAAGATCGATGTGATTTATTTGCATCCTGAAACGGATAAAATTGATTTAAGTACTGATATAAGAGATTATGCTCTTTTAGCTGTACCTATGAAAAAATTATGTTCTGAAGATTGCAGAGGTCTTTGTCCAAAGTGTGGCAAAAACCTGAATGATGGTCCTTGTGATTGTCGTGACGAAAAAATGGATCCAAGATGGGAACCATTACAAAAATTGAAAATAAAGAATAATTTAAATTAAGATCGGATAGAATATGCCAAATCCAAAACGTAGAATGTCTAAGAGCAGACGTGATAAAAGAAGAACTCATTATAAAGCATCGGTTCCTTCGATGGGAGTCTGTTCAAATTGTGGTGAAATTAAATTAACACATCGCGCCTGTCCATCCTGTGGTTACTATGGTGGACGTTCGATGTTCATACCCAAAAGCTGATTCTTCAATAATTAGTAAATGAACGACTCTGGCAACAACCCTTCACGATGCAGAATCGTGGTTGATGCAATGGGTGGAGATTTTGCCCCAACAAATGCTGTACTTGGGGCTCTGGAAGCCTATAATCAGAATAAAAGCATTGAGCTTTTTCTAGTTGGCAGAAAAAAACAAATTGAAGAAGTTCTTACAGCTAGTAATTTATCGGTAAAAGCTGATTCAATAATTAATGCTGATGAAGTTATTGAAATGGCTGATAGTCCTGCAGCATCATTAAAGTCAAAACCAAATTCTTCAATTGTTGTAGGTGCTCAGCTTGTCCGCGATAAAAAAGCTGATGCGTTTGTGAGTGCTGGAAATACAGGCGCAATGATGGCTGCATCAACATTAATAATTGGAAGAATTCCCGGTTTAGGTCGTCCTACGATTGGTGCAGAAATGCCGAATGTAAATGGAATTTGTTATCTTTATGATGTTGGTGCGAGTAAAGATTCAAAACCGAGTCATCTATTTGAATATGCTGTGATGGGAACTATTTTTGCCAAAGTGATGGGCGAAGTTCAAAATCCTAAGGTCGGTGTACTTAGTATGGGTGAGGAAGAAGGTAAAGGGAATGAAGTTTCTGAGGCCGCTGCCAAATTACTAAAGCAATCAAAATTAAATTTTATTGGAAATGTTGAAGGTAGAGATATACTTGCAGGAAATGTTGACGTTGTGGTTTGTGATGGTTATGTTGGTAATATAATTCTTAAATTCGGTGAGTCAGTACCGAAATTATTAAAGCATCTTTTAAGAAAGACTGCTGAAAAAAGCTTATTGGATAAGATTTTAATTGGACTTTCCAAAAGTGTTTTAAAAAAATCACTTAAGAGTCTTGATTATCAGGAATATGGTGGTGTTCCTCTGCTTGGTGTAAATGGAATTAGTATAATTGGTCATGGTTCAAGCAGTGTACTTGCAATTAAAAATATGGTTCTAAGAGCAAATGAAATGCATCAAA
>JARRKF010000160.1:0-4180 GCA_037388405.1 Ignavibacteriaceae bacterium
GAAACAATATCGGAAAAACAGGGCTGGAAATTTTTGCAGAAGCAATAATGTAATTGAATATGAAAAATATAGCTCCCATTGCTGGTGGAATTGCATAGCCAACCGTAAGGAGTTTTCTTAATCGCTCTACTGACTTAATATCATAAACTGTTTTTGATCTTAATGCCATTTTGTTGAGAGATATTTTTTGGGATGAACTACTCCTCCTTTTTATTCGCAACAGTATATTTAATAATCTTCACTTTCTCCATGGTTATTAAACCTCCTGAGTTAGCTTCTTCAAAAATTTTATTTAAGACTGGAATGAACTCTTCAATCTTCTTTTCTTCATCAACAATTTCAACAACAAGTGGTAGATCTTCAGATAATCTTAAAAGTTTTGTAGTATGAATTCTGCTAGAAGCTCCAAAGCCCATAATGCCTTTTGTAACTGTTACACCTGCTAAACCCGCTTTACGTGCTTCGAGAACTATTTTTTCATAAACCGGAACGTGATGAATCAAATCGGATTCTCCGACAAAAATTCTTAGTAATTTTGCTTCACCTTCGATGTGCATTTCAGCCTCCGATAATTAGTTTGGAGATAAAAGCAGCAAGGAACACAGCCAGAATCGTCACAAATATATTCAGCAGTAAGTTTGATCCGGCAAGCAAATATTCTGAATTCTGGATGAGTTTTACAGTTTCGTAGGAAAAGGTTGAGAATGTTGTAAGTCCACCGCAAAGTCCTACCGTTAGGAACAATCTCATTTCGGAAGAGATAAGTTTCAAAGCATCCAGATAGAAAAGAATAAAACCGAGCAAAAAGCTGCCAATAATATTTACAGTCAAAGTTCCGTATGGAAATAATGAGGATGCGTATTTATATATAAGATCAGATATTACATATCGTAAAAATCCTCCAATACCGGAACCAAGCGCAACAATAAGATAAAGTTTCATTTCACATTACAATTTATTTACAGTTTTTATCCAACAAGCTCCTCGTACAATTTTCTAAACTTCTTTAAATCTTCCCATGCATCCTTTTTCCAATGAGGATTGCGTAACAATGCTGCTGAGTGATACGTCACCATAACTTTAGCTCCTTCGTACTCAAATACTTTTCCTCTTAAATCACCAAGGGATTCCCTCTTTTTCAATAATCCTCTCGCGGCTGTTAATCCAAGACATAAAATCAATTTCGGTTTTATTAACTCGCATTGTTTATTAAGATAAGGCATACAGGTATCCATTTCATCGGGGAGTGGAGTTCTGTTCTCTGGTGGTCTGCATTTCACAACATTTCCAATATAAACTTCTTCTCTCTCAAACTTAATCGCTTTAAGCATATCTGTTAAAAGCTTTCCAGCTCTTCCAACAAATGGCAATCCTTGTTTATCTTCTTCGGCTCCGGGACCTTCACCAATAACCAAAACATCAGCATTCGGGTTACCTGTGCCAAATACAAATTTATTTCTGCTTTTGTGTAATCTGCATTTTGTGCAGTCACAAATTAATTTCTCCATTTCGTCAAGCGAAGTTGTCTTTTCCCAATCTTCTTTCTCGACCGGGAAAAGTTCAGGTTCTTCATATTTAGATGAGGGTTCTTTTACGACAGTAGTTCTTCTCTTTTTTGGCATAAATAATTCATCTCCAAAAATTTCTTTTTGGATTTCCAATGATTTTATTATTTCTTTTTTGACTTTTTCGTTCATTAAAGTTTCATTTTCTGTCACACTTCGACAAGCTAAGTGTGACAAGTTCTCAAAAAATATTTTTAGCTTCTGCTAAAATTTTATTCGCTACTTGAAATTTTGAAAGCAAAGGTAACTTTATCGTTTTACCATCCTGCTTAATTATAGTTACTTTGTTTGTATCAGTTTCAAAGCCGGTTTCTTTGCCGGGAGAGTTCAGAACAATCATATCAAGCTTTTTCTCTTTCAACTTTTTCTTTGCACTATCCAATTCGTTCTGTGTTTCAAGCGCGAATCCAATCACTTTAGTTTTCTTTGGACTAATTGAAGAAAGAATATCAGGATTCAATTCAAGTTTTAAATCATATTGCCCTTTCTCTTTCTTTATTTTATTTGAAGCAGCTTTAGCAGGGCGAAAGTCTGAAACTGCTGCGGACATAACTAGTAAATCATTTTTATCAATTTCTTTCTTCACAACCTTTTCCATTTCAGAGGCTGATCGAACTTTAAGTAATTTAATTTCAGGATAAATAATTTGCGATGAAGGACCAGAAATTACTGTGACATCAGCACCACGTAAGTATGCTGCTTCAGCTAATGCATAACCCATTTTTCCGGAAGATCTGTTTCCAATAAATCTAACCGGATCAATATCTTCGTAAGTTGGTCCTGCTGAAACGAGGATCTTTTTACCAATTAAATCTCTTGTGTAACCTGAGAGAATGATTTCAACTGCCTCAATAATTTTATTTGTATCTGCTAATCTGCCTTCTCCCGAAAGACCACTGGCAAGTTCACCGGATTCAGGGTAAACAAAATAATATCCGTGTTTTTCCAGCTTCTCAATATTCTCTTTATTTATTGGATTATTATACATATCAACATCAGCGGCCGGTGCAATAATCAAAGGAGACCTGAGAGCAGTGACAAGAGTTGTAAGTGCATTGTCTGCAAATCCGTAGGCAATTTTTGCTATCGTGTTTATTGTGCTTGGAGCAATTAACATCAAATCTGCCCAAAGAGCATAATCGATATGCCAGGTTGTGAGACTTGTTCCATCTTTTTGATTTTTTGGAAACGTATTAACCACAACTTCATTTCGTGAAAGCGATGCCAGCGTGAGTGGAGTAATAAATTCAGTTGCGGAAGGTGTCATAACTACTTTAACCTGTGCACCTCTTTTTACAAGTTCCCTTACAATTAAACAAGATTTGTAAGCAGCAATGCATCCTGTTACACCAAGCAGGATTTTCTTACCTTTAAGAGAATCTTTAATCATAGTAATACTTCCATTTTGTTCGCCTTAAATTTAAGGTAATTATTCAAAAGAAATTTTAAAAAAATAAATCCGGAATTTAACCGGATTCATTACTAAAAATATTTAAAATGATCTGATGTTACTTTTTAAATTCGTAATCTATTTTACCAGCTAAAAATTCATTCAAAGCCTGAAGATGAGGTTTCTCTCTCTGCTCCATCTCAAGTGCAATTTTAAGCTGAGCCGGATTATCAATGTCTTCGCTTTCATCATCAGTTGTAGCTTCCGGTATTGTGCTGAGCAAAGCGTTAAACTCAATTTTATTTTCTGAATTAATTTGTCGTGCTCTTTTTGCCGTTACAATTATACCTTCGTAGACGTTTCCTGCTCTTTTATCAATCTCTCTAAGATCAACGGGGGTTATTTCCATTTAATTATTCTCCTTTAAAATTTTTTTAACTAAACTTTTTGCTTCTGCTTTTGCAGTTTCCAGATCTTTATTTTCTATTATATAATCAAATTTATCTTTAAGACTCAATTCCATTTTTGCTCTCTCGACTCTTTTCATAAAATCAGATTCATTTTCGGTCTGTCTCTGCTTAAGTCTTTTCACAAGCTCTTCAAAACTTGGAGGCGAAATATATATTAAATGAGCATAAGGGTAAAGTCTTTTTATTGTAAGCGCTCCTTTTACATCCAGTTCAAGTAAAACAGGCTTTCCTGACTCAATATTTTCGTTTATAAAGCTTTTATAGGTACCATAGTAATAGTCATAAAATTTTTCCCACTCTATAAATTCATCATTTTCAATCTTTTTCTTGAATTCTTCTTCAGAAATGAAGAAATACTCAACTCCGTCTGTTTCCAAATTTCTCTTGGGCCTGGTTGTAGCAGAAATAGAAAACACAAATTCCGGGAAATTTTTAAGTATTTCTTTTACGATTGTTGTTTTTCCCCCACCACTTGGTGCAGAGAATACAAGTATTTTTCCTTCGGAAGGTTTCAATATTTACTCGATGTTCTGTATTTGTTCGCGGATTTTTTCTATCTCTTCTTTTATTAGAACAGAGGAATGAACGATTTGTGTAGATACAGATTTTGAAGAGATGGTATTTGTCTCCCTGTTCATTTCCTGGCAGAGAAAGTTTAATTTTTTACCCGGTTCATTTTCATTCTTCAAAGATTCTTTAAAGAACTTAAGATGACTTTTTAATCTTACACATTCCTCGGTGATATCTGCTTTATC
>JARRKF010000161.1:0-8431 GCA_037388405.1 Ignavibacteriaceae bacterium
AAGAACGGTGGATACATCATTTTAGATGGAGGTAGTTTAGATTCCGTTCTATTTTTTCTTGGCTATTGGAGGTATTCAACAAATACAGAAACGGGTGCCGTGAATTTCTACATCTCTTCTGATGAAGTTGGTAAAAAGATATTGAGTGGTGATACAACCATTGCTGATCTTAATTTTAAAGGTGTATATGGCAATGGAAATGAATCAGCGAATAAAACAATCAAGTTTCAGTATAAAAGACCATTCAGCCAAACAGTAAAACAAAATGACTTCTACATTTTAGCTCACAGAGGCGGTGGTAGAAATTCCGATTATTTGGGTGTATCTGAAAATTCAATTGAGATGATAAATATTGCTGAAAGATTTGGATCAACCGGGATTGAGATAGACGCACGTCTCTCAAAAGATGGTGTTCCGTTTATTTATCACGACAATGATATAAATCTACGTCTGACTCAAAAGAGTCTGATATGGGGAAAAATTGAAGATTTCACCTGGCCACAGTTAAGGACTTTAATCACTTTAAGGAATGGTGAAAAAATTCCTTCATTGCGTGAGGCTTTAGAATATACACTTGAAAAAACAAATATTAATGTAGTCTGGCTTGATACAAAAGATGTTGATGTTGTTCAAGCCTCAATCGAACTATTGGAGGAAATTCTGGAACGAGCTAGTTTAATGGGGAGAGATCTTAAAATTTATCTTGGTATCCCGGCAGATGATATTTATCAGGCATTCATTGCATATCCCGGTTATCAGGATATCCCATCTCTTTGTGAATTATCTGTTGATCAGGTAAGACAAGCTAACTCGCAGGTTTGGGCACCCCGATGGACTCAGGGACTTCAAACAGCCGAGGTTCAGCAAATGCAAGCTGAGGGAAGAAAAGTTTTTACCTGGACTCTTGATGATGCAAGCTATATCGAAGAGTTCATAAACCAGGGTCAGTTTGATGGAATTCTTACAAACTATCCGACAATAGTATCATACTATTACTATATAAAATAGAAAAGAATTTATTATGCTAATTAAAAAAATTTTAATCGTAATTGTTTTTATTACTTGCTCTGGCTTCTCACAAGTGGAAGACACGACTTATTCTTTAACAACGGAAATAGGTTTGGGATATTCGCGTTACTTTACAACAATGGATTATAGTGATTTGAATAAGAGCGGTTTCTTTGGAACTTTAAGGATAATGTGGAATCCAGAACATTTGCTTAGTATCGGACTAGAGACCGGATACCAGTATTTATATTCAATAGATGTTAAAAATATTCAAACAGAATTTGGGACTTCTAATTTTTCAGCATCAATGGTATCGGTACCAATCTTCATTGCGATTGCTATGAAGTTAACGCCAAACATCAAACTGATTGGTGGATCAGGCACATATTTATTATTTAATAACGGGAATTTGTTTGGTGATGAATTGAAAAGCAGCCAGATAAGCATCGGTGCTCACGCAGGTATTGCTTATGTTCATCCATTGACTGATCTCATTTCAATAGGGGGCGAACTTCAATATTCCTACTATTCAAAAATCCAGGACCAGTGCTCTTCAGTTTGTATTAGTTTATAAATTTTTAGAATGGTAAAAACATATAGAGAAGTTATCTCTAATAGCCATTGTTTCTTTTTTCTTCTTTATAATTAGAATAAAATCATCGATAGTCAGTCAATATATTTTATTTCTTTTCCAACCCCTGCTTAGTAGATAGGCGGGGGTTTTGTTTTTCAATTATTGTTTAAAAAGTCTTTTGCTTTTTCAACGCCATGTTGAAAAGCCTTCTCAAGTCCAGTTACCAAGACTTTTGTAAAATCAACTCCAATTTCGGCAAGGTTATAATCAGGTTTGATAAATGTTATTTCAGTATCGTCTAATCTTTCGGGGATATACTTATCTGAGAAAAAATCGAATTTGGTTTTATCCTGTTCTGTGGTAACACAAATTATTCTTTTGTATCTTAATTCTGCTGTTGGAATTACAGGACAGATTGATGTGTAACTTCCATCAATATAAGGTTCTCCATTAATGTAGGCGGGAATATGCCATGCATGCATCATTCTGGTTGTTGCATACAGTACATCTTTAAGATTCTCTCGAGTTATTAGTCTGGTCCTATTATCCTTAAAGGTATCAAACAGATGATGCTCAAGGTTATTATCTCTCCATGTCGTAATCTTCCTTGCCGCTTCAATTAATAATTTCTGGCCGAGTCGTCTTGATTTTTCTGATTGTGTCTCTACTGCAGCTTCTTTGTTTTTAACAAAACTTGTTGATACTAAAAACCTCCTAGCAGAGTTGAATAATCCTGATTCTAAGGCAGGCAGTAGCTTTTCAATTCCCAGAAGTTGTGCATTGCTCATACTATTCCCTGGGATCTTAGCAATCTCATTTCCTTCGTTCCAAATAGATATAGATATTGTGCTAATCTTTTTAATTGAGGCTGAAGCCGCTACCAAAGCCGAGGAAGAACAAGCAGCATAGACCTCAGCTAAAAAGTTTTCATTTTCAAAAAGTGATAAAACCCCATGGACAAAAACTCCTTTATATCCTCCTGATGATGTGGTTATTGCAATATCTTTCATAAAAAAGTTACTGTTCGATAATAGTTTTTTCTAAAAAGCACCCAAGTCTTTTATAAACGCAACGCGTTTGATTGCGAATTTACGTGTAAAGTATTTTAGCACAAATATAGTCAAATACCTTTGGCATTACCCAATAATATGCAACTATTTAGTAACAAGTTTGCTTGTACTTGGCGGAGATTTCTAGGATAATCTGAGATCGCTTTTTATTTACGAAGCAAGGGCTGAATTACCCAAAAAATAATGTTAAATTTGTTGCAACTCCGAATTGATTTTTTATAAAGGGTCCTAAAGATTTTAAGAAAAATTATGAAAAACTATTTCATCATTTATTGCTTTTTATTTTTTCTGAGCATTGGATTTGTTTTCACCAATCTCGCTCAAGAGCAGCCAGTCCAGCAAACAGAACCAAAACAAAAAGAATTAATTTCTTACAAAGTTTCTGAAATTCCAGCCAAACTTGAGGTGGCTCAAACTTACCTTGCCAAATTGAATGCAGACATTATCTCTCTCGATGAATTAGCGAAGAGTAATAAAGAATTAGAAGCAGTAAATAAATCTTATAATATATTAAGAAAACAAACTGATTCACTTAATTTAGAAACCGAGTACTCGACTACACTAAAAGAATTTCGACAAAAGTGGATTGCCCACAAGGAAAAGATTAGTGACTGGGTAAGTATTGTTACAAGCCGAACCGAAAAACTCGATGAGACTAAAAAAGACTTACTTAACACAAAAGATATTTGGGATAGAACATATAAACTTGCTTTAGAGGAAGAAGCTCCAGCCGAACTGATAAATTCAATTAGGGATTTAACATATACTCTGAATAGTACAGAGCTGGATTTAACGAAAGAAATCAACTCTTCATTAAGCTTACAGACTAAGCTTTCAGAACAAAATATTGATGTTGACTTAACATTAAGCAAAATAGAGGATCTCCTTAAAGAAAAAGAACGGGATGTTTTTGCACAAAATGCTCCAAGAATTTGGGAATCATTTTCTACAGTTGAAGATTCAACCGGTCTGACAGATCAGTTTGGTAAAATTTGGAAATCATATTTAAGAACCGCTGATGAGTTTATAGAGAACAATAAAGACAGAATTATCCAGGATTTTATTCTCTTCTTGTTTTTTGTCCTTATTATTTACACTCTACGTTTCGTTAGTAAGAACATTAAGGAAAGAGATGATAAAGTCTCATTAGCAATCAAGCTTTTCGAAAGACCAATCTCCACGGCGTTTCTTATATTTCTTCTATTTACAGTTCTTTTTTACGAAGACGCGCCTGACATATTTTTCAATATAATGCGCATCCTCGTTGTATTTCCTCTCTTACGAATTCTCGTTCATATATTAAAACCTGTTTTAAGAATTCCATTGTTCTATTTTTGCGGATTAGTAATATTGCAGCAATTTATGACCTCTTCGGGAAGCGGAACACCTGTAGAAAGAGCTTTACTGCTGATCGTTACAATTCTAACTCTCCTCGGTCTTATATTGTTTATACTTAATAAAATACCAATGAAAGCATTTGAGCAGGTTGCTAATCAGTCACGGGCATTGTTTATAAGCAAATTATCTATAATAATAATTAGCCTGGCTATTATTTCTAATATTTTGGGATATGTTATGCTCGGTGTAGTTATTATTAACGGAATGCTTAACAGTACTTATGGTATAATTCTCCTGATTACAGCTGCGCTTGCACTAAATGCATTAATAGTCATTTCTCTTCAGACAAAACCAGCACAAAAGATTAACATAATAAGAAATCAGGGTTCGATTATTAAAATTACTTTAGCTAAAATAATAAATGTGGCTGTCTTCATTTGGTCACTTTATATGATAATGAAGAACTTTTTTATTAAGGATGAAGTAATCGGCTGGCTTGAGGAAACACTCGGAAGAGTTTGGGAAATTGGAAATCTAAAAATTTCAATAGGAAACATTCTTCTATTTTTTATTTCTATCTGGCTTGCTGTTCAGATTGCAAGATTCGTACGCTTCGTCCTTGAGGGTGATGTGTTACCGAGATTAAATCTTGCAAGAGGTGTCCCGGGAGCTATTTCCTCAATAATGACCTACCTGATTATTGGATTCGGAATTATTATCGCAATGGTTACGGCTGGAATTGATTTAAGCAGCTTTGCATTACTTGCTGGCGCTCTTGGTGTCGGTATTGGTTTTGGTCTACAGGATCTTGTTAGAAATTTTATTTCAGGTTTAATATTAATATTCGAGCGACCAATACAGATAGGAGATGCTGTACAGGTAGATGATATCTCAGGAAGAGTTTTGAAGATTGGTATTCGCTCGAGTCTCATAAAAACCTGGCAGGGGGCTGAAGTTATTGTTCCGAACGGTATTCTTATATCCAACAAATTAGTAAACTGGACTTTATCAGATCAACTAAGGAGAATTGATATAAAAACCGGTGTGTCTTATGGAACTGATGTTAAGCTTGTTATGCAAACGTTACTTAAGTGTGCAACTGATCACCAGCAAATTTTAACCAAGCCGGCACCTTATGTATTATTTAACGATTTTGCTGAAAGCTATTTGGAATTTGAATTAAGATGCTGGACATCAAATTATACTGATTGGATATTCATCAAGAGTGAAATCATGGTGGCAATTGATGAAGCATTTGCGAGAGCAAAAATAGTAATTCCATTTCCGCAAAGAGATTTACACTTAAAATCCGGATTTGAACCAAAGGACAAAAAGAATTTAAATGAAGAAAACGATAGTTAGTAGATTTGTTCTGAATTATTCTATTAACCAGGAATTTTTAGGCCACAAATGAATTATTTTCTTCCATCTTTATTACCTTATAGTATGTAATTATTAAAAGTAATCGGAAAATAAAAATGAAACTAATTAAGAATTCTTTATTATTAATTGTCTTTCTATTGTGTTCAGCAGAATCATTTTCCTGGATATACCCCGAGCATCGCGATATAACACTTCTGGCAATTCAAAATCTAGAATATGAAGAAAGACTAACAGTTGCAGTAATTGATGCGACGCAAAGTACAAATCCAACTCATCTGGATTACGCATCCTGGCCAGCGATAGCGGGAGATCATTCCTGTTCACCTAAAAACATGCTTTATAATGTGCTGCAAACTGATTGGATTTTGAAGGTCGCCGATGTTGCAGCACAGTTAAAGATTGATATTGCAAATTCCGAAAACAGGCACGAGCATATAAATGCACTTCGTGATTCTGACATTAAATTACAAAGGGTTGATCCCGAGTATGCAACTAGAGCTGGCTCAAACAATGTACACTTCTTACTTGCTCGCCCAAGCGCCGATACACAAGTACGTGATTACTTGATTGCTTGTCTTGAAGAAGGTGCGGAACTTAATGCATTAGGAGCTTACACCTGGTTTCACATAAGCGCTCTACTGAAAGCATCGAAATATTTTAATGAGAACCTCTCTGATGAAGAGCGCTCACAATTAATTCTTTCTGCTCTTGCTGACGAAGCATTTGCTTTGCACTTTCTTCAGGATTCCTTTGCAGCAGGACACACAGCAGGCACCTGGGGCGATGCTTCACAAAGAAAAGGTACTCACGATTACTACAATGAAAGAGGTTTGGAAGTTTCTACGTGGGATGGGCAAAGAATGATCTTAACAGGTGATGCCTTTATGCGGGAACAAGATGCTAAAGTTGCTGCTAAGTCTGTAAGAATTAGCATCGAACAATTACTTGATGCGGCATCAGGAAAAACTATTTTTGACTATCGGTATGGTAATGAACTTATAGAGGCTTCACCAGATAGTTTTAGTGTATGTAAAAACAATTTTATGCCGCCACGAGAAATCGATCCTGAATTAATTGATCCTTTTGCTAAGATTTTAGTTACAACTCCTATTCCCGGGCTTGCAACCGGGTTAGGTGAAATGCCACGCTTCAGAACAGAATTGGGAATGTTTATTGGAGTAATATCTGCAATTAGAGGAAACACAGTCAATGGCGGATTTGGAATTGAACAGAACAAACCTGGAGCTATGGGAGGGATAGATGCCGGAATTAGATTAGGGCTTGGACTCGAAGGTGTAATGCATGGAGGGGGAGATGGTCTGGTCTTTCTGGATTTTGGCTGGAGACAGGATGCATCATCTACAATGAAATTTGGAAATTCTCCATTGCTTGATGTTGGAGGTCAGTTTACGGCTGCAATTCCGAGTCGTGAAGCTTACAATTTCCGTATTCGAATGCCATTTTGGTTGGTTCCATTCGATTTGCTGATTACTGCTCCTTTACTTTTTATTGCTCCTGATACATATGCTGGTATGGCTGTTACGGCCGGTTTGGGAGGAGTAATTCCCTGGCAGGCAGGTATTGAAACAGGTATAGGTCGCTTTCAGTTTATTTTAGGAAGAGAAGTTGGACTAGCACTTTATGGCAGAGGGGACAATATTGATGCTCTATTAGTTCCAATTGATGACCAGACTACTGCCTTGGTAAACTTTAGATCAACACAGCTTGATGTAGACATACCGCATAATGAATCTGTCAGACTACCCGAGGGTGTAAAAACACCTGAATTACGCCCGGTCTGGTCTATAGGTTTACGCACAGCTGTTGATTGGAGATATTATTTCTAAAAAATGAATTTATTTTCAAACATATCTACCAAGTTTTTAACAACGAGCAATTCATTTGTGTTGTTGTTAGTAATCTTTACAATATTTATTATCCCGCTCTTTCCTATTGAGTGGCATCGAATTTTATACAGTATTTTCTTTGCATTAATTTTCCTGCTTTCAGCACTTGCACTCAGTAAGTATCGTGTAATGATTTTTAATCTTGCAATGATTATTGTGTTAATAGAGTGGATATCTGTTTTTTTAAATTTATCCATTATCAGTACTATTTCATTCCTCGCCAATATTCTCTTTTTTATTTTACTTGTAATATTATTCATCCAGCAAATTGCAAAAGCTGATAAGGTTACTCCTCAGGTAATAATGGAATCGATAAACGGTTATTTAATGCTCGGAATGTCTTTCTCTATTTTAGTAGGTTTGACCTGTGCTATTGATCCAACTTCATTTAGCTTCGCTCACCTTAAAGAAGGATTAGATACAAGTGTTTCGTACGTAAGCAGCTATTTTTATTATGGATTTGTAACACTTACTACTCTCAGATACGGTGATCTTGTGCCCTTAACACCTGCAGCAAGGTCACTTTCAATTTTTACTGGTATAACCGGGCAGATGTACGCAGCAATAACAATAGCACTGCTTGTTAGTAAATATTTAAGTCAGAGAAGTGAAAAATAATTTGGTCTGATTAGTCTATATTCCTTATACAAATTTTCTTAACTTTACTTAAGTTAATCTAATTATTTCTTATTGTCAGATTTGAATAATCAAAATACAGACAAAAAGCCCAGGGCATTTTCAAATATTTTACTCCATCTGCATCCGGCTGCAGTAAGTGAAGAATCAATCTCATTTACTCGTACTTTTGGACTTGGCGGAATGGCTGCGCTATTAATTGTAATTCAGTTTATCACAGGGATCTTATTACGCTTCTATTACGAACCCATCCCACAAAAAGCTTATGAATCAATTTTAGTTCTTCACAACAATGTTCTGTTTGGTCAGCTTATAAGAAATATTCATCATTGGAGTGGTGTATTCCTTGTTTTAATCACTTTTCTGCACTTGCTAAGAGTTTTCTTAACTGGAGCTTATCAATCTCCCAGGCATATTAATTGGATTATAGGTTTGGTTTTATTTGCTCTTGTAATATTCTCAAACTTTACCGGTTATCTTCTTCCCTGGGATCAACTCGCTTATTGGGCAGTTAC
>JARRKF010000162.1:0-4145 GCA_037388405.1 Ignavibacteriaceae bacterium
GAGCTCAGTCCAAAGTAAGTGAAGCAGGAATATCAATTATTGGTTGGCATACTGTTGATGATACGGAACCTAAATATGGCTTGGCCGTTACTGGAATAATTGAAAATAATAAAATCGTTAAAAATAGTAACGCGCAACCGGGAGATATGTTAGTTTTAACTAAACCGATCGGAACCGGAATTTTATCTACAGCATTAAAGAAGAGAATGCTAAGTAAAGTAGATGAGAAAAATTTGATTGAAACAATGGCTGAACTTAACAAGTCTGCTGCTGAGGCAATGCAGATCGTAAGTGTTAATGCTTGTACGGATATTACTGGTTTTGGTTTGCTCGGTCATTTATTAGAAATGATGAATGCTTCCAACACAAGTGCGGTGATTGAATTCAATAAAATAAAATTCTTGAACAACACATTTGGATTAGCTATGTCAGGAAACATTCCTGGAGGTACGAAAGATAATTTTGCATTTACAAATCTTTATGTTACGTACGACGAAAAACTATCTGAAATTAAAAAGTTAATGCTTAACGATGCGCAGACTTCTGGTGGGCTCTTGATTTCAGTTCCAGAAAGTAAAGTTCAACAATTATATAATTTACTTGATGAAAAAAAGGTCAGTTCATTCTTCACTTTAGGCAAAGTAATCTCATCCGAGAAATTTAGGATAAAAATAATATAGTCAGTAGAAATTTTATATTTATAATTTAAGATTTTATAGTTGAGTCCCGATAATTTTCGGGACTTTTTCTTTTTGATTATTATTGATAAAACTCACATTATTCCAGTTGCATTTCCGTAACTTTGCTAGCAAATTTTTTTAAAATGACTCATTTAAAGAAACATATAATAAGCACTCTTAATCTTGCTTATCCGGTAATCATAGGTCAACTTGGGGTAATTATGATGGGAGTCGTTGACAGCATAATGGTTGGAAAGTTGGGAGCTATACCACTTGCAGCCGCGGCTTTGGGTAACAGTCTCACATTCATTATAATTATCATTGGAATGGGATTGTCAATGTCTGTTACACCTCTGGTTGCAATTGCGGTTGGAGCAAAAAGATTCGAAGATTGCGGAGTTTACTTCCGACAATCTCTTTTAATTAATTTCATTTTCTCAATTATCATTACAATATTAATTTTTTTCTCCGCAGATCTCATCAAATACCTTGATCAGCCGGTGGAAGTACAGGTTCAGGCTCAATCTTATATGAAGATTATTGGACTGAGTTCCATTCCACTTATGCTGTTTCAATCGTATAAACAATTTATAGAAGGATTGTCAGTGATGCGTCCTGCAATGGTGATCACTTTGCTCGCGAATATTATTAATGCTTTAGCAAACTGGGTTTTGATCTTCGGTAAATTCGGTTTTCCAGCTCTTGCATTGAATGGTGCAGGCTGGGCAACTTTTTCTTCAAGATTCTTTATGGCAATAGTATTGATGGCTTTTGTGATGAATAAAGAATTCTTTAAGCAGTTCGATGTTTCTTTTCATTTTAAAAGTATTAATTATCCTATAATAAAGAAAATTCTTTCACTTGGATTGCCAAGCGGTTTCCAGTATTTTTTTGAAGTCGGTGCATTTTCTTTTGCAGTTGTTATGGTCGGATGGCTTGGTTCCGAACCTCAGGCGGCTCACCAGATTGCTATTAATTTGGCTTCAATTTCTTTTATGGCTGTGTTAGGAATTTCTGCAGCGGGATCAATTAGAGTTGGAAATGCTGTTGGACAAAGAGATATCCGCGAGACCCGCAGAGCTGGATTCACTGCATCATTTCTTGGTGCTTCAGTGATGTTGTTTTCAGGACTGATATTTATCTTTTTTAGAAACTTTTTACCAACACTTTATATCAATGATAAAGACGTAGTTTCAATAGCATCATCTCTGCTAATAATTGCAGCGCTTTTTCAACTTTCTGATGGATTTCAGGCAGTGGGAATTGGAATCCTTCGCGGATTGACAGATGTAAAAATTCCAACTGCAATTACTTTTGTTGCTTACTGGGTCGTTGGACTTCCGGTTGGTTATCTTCTTGGTTTTACATTTAATTTGGGCGTTCAAGGTGTTTGGATTGGGCTGCTATCTGGATTAACGACTTCTGCAATATTGCTTACTCTACGGTTTAACTCCAGAAGCAAACATATAATTACTGTTTAATCTGTAAAAATTTTTGTAACAATTTTCTTTTCAACCTCTTCGAAGTAAACGTTATTCATTTTTATATTTTCTATTGACTTATCCCAAACTTCCTTCGAGTTTTCTTTTTTTGATTTGAAACTTTTACTTTTGGAAAACTTGGATTTTGTTGTGACCACATAAAATGGTTTTCTATATTCTTTGCAAAACAATGCTAATGATTTACTCCCGACTTTATTAATAACGTTTCCATTTTTCAAAACTGAATCTGCTCCGATAATTGCTGCATCAACTTTAGAAATATAGATCCCCATCATTGCATCAGTTATTAATTCAACTTTTATTCCTGCTTTAACCAAATCCAAAGCAGTTAATCTTCCTTCATATTTTGGTCTCGATTCACAAATAATCACATTTGATTTTTTATTCTTTCTATGCCAAAGTTTTAAGACATCAATTACAGTTTTACTTCTGGACAAAGTGATAACACATTCAATATTCTTTACTACTGGATAAATTTTACTGAAAATGCTTTCAATTTTCTTATCTTCTTTTTTCGAATAACTAGTAAGAAAATTAATTAGGTCTGATTTATTCTTTTTTCTTAAAATTCTTTTTAGCTCTTTCAGATAATAATTGATTACTTCAAAATATCCCAGCTTCTTCTGTATTAGTTTAATTGATTCTTTAATCTGATTTGGATTATTTCTGATTGAGAATAAATATTCATTAAGCATAGCAGAAAGTTCAGAAGAACCGTGTATTTTATCATTCAAAATTTTATTTAATTTAATCGATGTATTCTTCATCGGTCAGATTATTTACCGCCATCTTTTTAATGTTGAAATTTCGATAAGCCCTTTTAGAGGAATTTTTATTGGTAGATATCGCATTGAATAGTTCATCTTTAGAGAGAAAATCTTTCAAATAAAAAATTCTCACTTTATTCCTGTTCTTCGTAAGCCAGTTGAGTGAAATTTTCATTTTTTCCAGGTCTTCTTCTGTTGGATTAATATCCGTCCGAAGTGTGCCTGAATAATAATCTTCTAATGCTGTCTCAAAACTATCTTTAACATTTGCAGATTCTTTCTTTATAAAATATTTTCCTTCAAAAAGTATTATGTAATCGTGATTGATTCCTTCCGTTATCTCAAACAAAACGTTTGCTTTATTTACAGGCTCAGCAAGCAATGATGATTTGTGTGTTTGTGAAAGAATCAAATCAATTACCTCTTTTGTTTCTGCAGCTTTTTCATATTTTTCTCTCGCTGAGTAGTCTTTCATTTTATTCAACATTCTATCCAGTGCTGATTGGTTCCCACCCGAAAGAAATTCATAGACCCTTTCAAGTTCTTCAAAATATTCAGGATCATCTTTTTTAATGCAAGGTGCAGTGCATCTTTCAATATCTGCAAGAAAACATTTTTTACCCTTCTTAAATTCTTTTTCATTACATTCACGTAATGCAAATGTTTTGTCAATTATGTTAAGAACTACTTCTGCTTTTCTTCGTGAAACATACAAACCGAAATAATCGTTTCCATCAAAATCGAAGCTGCTTGAAATCTCTGGTTTTGGAAATTTGTTTGTCTTGTTTATCCTGATGAAATATTTATTCCCGTATTTTTTTAGCTGACGGTTATGTTTTGGATTAATAACCTTAATGCTTTCAGCTTCTAAAAGTAGAGCTGTAAGTTCTGAATTTGTAATCTCGGTTTTTATTTTAGCTGCCTGTTTTACAATCCTTTTTGGTTTTCCTACAGTAGTCGCAGCAAAGTAACTGCGTACTCTATTCTTTAAAGACTTCGCTTTTCCGACATAAATTACTTCATTCTTTTTATTCAAAAAATAATAGACGCCGGGAGAGTCTGGTAATGAGTAGAGAGCATCATGAATATCCTTTGGTAGTTTAATAAGCTGATTTGTTGGAATGATAGAAGATTGATATTCAATAAGATGCTGAAGCGTTTTTACTCCTTTTTCTTTGGATAATTTCTTAATAAAC
>JARRKF010000163.1:0-6203 GCA_037388405.1 Ignavibacteriaceae bacterium
AAATGGTAAGTGATATGACAGATGAGCAGTTGAAAAAAATGCGTAGAGGTGGTCACGATCCTGAAAAAGTTTTTGCTGCGTACAACGCTGCCGTAAACCATACTGGCTCACCGACAGTAATTCTTGCAAAGACTATTAAAGGTTACGGACTCGGTGAAAGCGGTGAAGGAAAAAACATTACTCACCAGCAGAAAAAATTAAATGAAGATGAGATGAAGGAATTCCGTGCACGTTTTGGCATTCCTATCTCTGATGAACAAATCCATAACGATCCTTTCTTCAGACCGGATGAAAACAGTCACGAAATGAAATACCTTCAGGAAAGAAGAACAGCCTTAGGTGGATATGTCCCGATAAGGAAAACAGATCTGAAACCGATAAAAGAACCCGATGAATCACTCTTTGAAGAATTTCAGAAAGGAACAGAAGGCAGGGAAGTTTCAACGACAATGGTGTTTGTAAGAATTCTTGCAAAGCTTCTAAAAGATTCTGAGATTGGAAAATATATAGTTCCTATTGTACCTGACGAAGCAAGAACTTTTGGCATGGAAGCGTTATTTCGTCAGGTTGGAATTTATTCTCACTCCGGTCAGTTATATGAACCTGTTGATAAAGCTAGTTTGCTTTATTACAAGGAAGCAGAAAACGGACAAATACTTGAAGAAGGTATTACAGAAGCAGGTTCAATCTCTTCGTTTATTTCTGCTGGAACCGCTTATGCAACGCACGGAATAAATATGATTCCTTTCTTTATTTATTATTCGATGTTCGGATTACAGAGAGTAGGAGATCTAGCGTGGGCGGCAGGTGATATAGGTGCAAAAGGATTCTTATTAGGCGGAACCTCAGGAAGAACAACATTAAACGGTGAAGGATTACAGCATCAAGATGGCAACAGTCATCTTCATGCTTATACTATTCCTAATCTTGTCACTTATGATCCGGCTTTTGCTTTTGAATTGGCTGTGATTATTCGTAATGGGATTAAGAGAATGTTTGTTGATCAGGAGAAGAAATTTTTCTACATAACTGTAATGAATGAAAACTATGCAATGCCGGAAATGCCAAAGGGAGCAGAAGAAGGTATTATAAAAGGAATGTATAAGTATAAATCTTCCGGCTTGAAAAAGGCAGAAGCTAAAGCACAACTTTTTGGCAGCGGAACAATTCTAAATGAAGAAATGATGCACTTGAAATTGAACGATGTAATATGCTTAATCCTGATAAAAAACAGAAGATACCATACATTACTCAAAAGCTTGAAAAGGAAGAAGGAGTTTTTGTAGCATCTTCGGATTATGTTAAAGCTTTGCCCGATTCTATTGCAAAATGGTTCCCACGAACACTTTACGCTTTAGGAACAGATGGATTCGGAAGAAGTGATTCACGTATAGCTTTGAGAGATTTCTTTGAAGTTGATTACAGGCATGTTGCTTATGCAGCCTTAGGCGCTCTTCATAAAGAAGGAAAAATAAAAGATACTGTTCTTAAAAAAGCAAAGAAAGATTTAGATATCAATCCGGATAAATTAAACCCGATGGTATCGTAAATACGCTTTGCCATTCTGAACGAAGTGAAGAATCTTAAAGATTCTTCGTGATTTCTTTCGAACTCACTCAGAATGACAATCAAATGAAAATGAGATTAAAAATTAAAATTAAATAATGGCAAAAGAATTTAAACTACCTGAACTTGGTGAAAATATAGAATCGGCTGATGTAATTAAAGTACTTGTAAAAGCCGGTGATCAAATTGAAAAAGAGCAATCAATTATTGAAATAGAAACTGATAAAGCTACTATAGAAGTTCCTTCAAACGTTTCGGGAAAAATCAGCGAGGTGCTGGTTAAAGAAGGTGAATCGGTTAAGTTTGGTCAACCTAAAATTAAGATTGAAGATGGCGAAGGCGAATCTGATAAAAAAGAAAAGCAATCTGAGGCAAAGGCGGAGGAGAAGAAAAAGGAAGACAAATCTGAAGAGCAAGAAAAGGAAGAAAAAGTAGAGAAGAAGGAATCAAAAGAAAAGCCCGAGACAAAAGGTGAGACAGTAGAATTCAAAGTACCTGACCTGGGAGAAAACATCGACTCTGCAGATGTGATAAATGTGTTGGTAAAAAAAGGTGATACAATTTCTAAGGATCAGGGTGTGATTGAGATAGAAACTAACAGGAGAAGTACCTTCAGAGAAAAAGAAAACTTCAAAACAAAAAGAACCTCAGCAGGAAGAAAGAGAAGAGAAAAAAGAAAAACCTTCCGGAAAAGAAAAAGAGGAAGCAGAAGAGGATAAAGATAAAAAACCTGTAGAACGCGACGGCGAAGTAGAAAAGATGAAACCGGGCGAAAGTGATGATCAGCCTCCGATTCTTAAAGGATCAGCTCCAGCAGCACCTTCTGTAAGAAGAATTGCACGGGAGCTTGGTGTAGACATTAATAAAGTCCCCGGAACCGGACCTGATGGACGGATCTCGATGGATGATGTTAAAGCTCATGTTAAAAAATTAATGCAAGGCCGAGCAGAAGCGGTCGGAGTTGGAATTAAGAAGGAGGAACTTCCTGACTTTACAAAATTCGGTAAAGTTGAACGTGTAGAAATGAGTAAGATTCGCGAAAAGACAGCAACTCATTTAAGTTATGCCTGGGCAGTTACTCCTCACGTAACTCAGTTTGACAAAACCGATATCACTGAATTTGAAAAAGACCGTAAAGAATTAAGCAAGCAGGTTGAAAAACAGGGGGCCAAACTCACAGTTACCGCTATACTTATTAAAATTATTTCTGAAGGAATGAAGAAGTTTCCTCAGTTCAATACAAGCATCGATATGGATAATAAAGAAGTTATCTATAAAAAATATTTTAACATCGGTGTTGCCGTTGATACAGAATACGGTTTGTTAGTTCCTGTAATTAAAAATGCTGACCAGAAAAATCTAATTGATATTTCGATTGAACTAAACACATTAGCTGAAAAAGCACGCAGTAAAAAGTTATCGCTTGAAGAAATGCAGGGCGGATGTTTTACTATTACAAATCTTGGGGGGATTGGAGGGACATATTTTACTCCAATTATCAATTCTCCCGAGGTTGCAATACTTGGAATATCCCGTGCAAGCTATGAGCCGGTTTATAATAAAGAAGGGAATTTCGAACCAAGGCTCATGCTTCCGCTTTCTCTTTCTTATGATCATCGGATAATTGATGGTGCAGATGCAATCAGATTTTTAAGATGGGTCTGTGAAGCGCTCGAAGAGCCACTGAAAATTTTTATGTAATTAGGTCGAACCATAAACAAGGATGAATTATGCAGAATGAAATTGCAAAAAAAGATTTGGAAACCTGGGCTGATTATTTATTGAACTACAGTCTGGAAGGTATTACAAAAGAAGACGTTGTGATGATAAAAGGTGAAAACATCTGCTGGCCCTTAATGAGCGTTTTGCAAGATAAAATTTTCGCTGCTGGGGGAATTGCAGATATGAATATTGTTGCACCTGATAATGACCGCGGAAAAGTTTGGGGAAATTCAATCGCAATCCATGGAACTCTGGAGCAAATTAATAAAGTTCCACAGTGGCACATTGATAGATACAATGCTATGACAAAATATATTGAAATACTTGGTGTTTCTAATCCGGAGTTATTTCAGAATGGAAAAGGAGATCTTACAAAGGAAATAATGAAGGTTGATGCACCGGTAAAAGAAATCCGCCTTAACAAACCGTGGGTATTAACTCTATTCCCGACAAAAGGTTTTGCTGATATGGAAGGAATGACTCTTCAGGAATATTCTGACTTCATCGTAAAAGCATCGACAGTTGATCCACGTCTGCTTGATGAAGTTGAAGAAGATATTTATCAACTATTGAAAAAAAGTTCAGAAATAAAAATTCAAACCATTCACCCCAAAACAAAAAAAGAGCTTGAACTAAAAGTCAACATTACTGGAAGAAATATTATTAAGTGCACCGGAGAAAATAATTTTCCCGATGGCGAAGTCTTCACTAGTCCTGATGCGAATTCTGTTGAAGGTGAAATTTTTGTCGACCTTCCTGTTTTTCAGGGCGGAATGGATATCCAGGGAATCTATTTAAGGTTTGAAGGTGGTGTAATAAAAGAATATTCTGCCGAGCAGGGATTCGAATCCTTGAAGAAAATTATTGAAACGGATGAAGGATCTCACAGACTCGGTGAAGTTGCACTGGGTATGAATAACGGAATGGACAAAGTTTTAAAGCATCCTTTGTTTGTAGAAAAGGTTGGCGGGACTTTGCATATAGCTATCGGACAAAGCTATCCGGAAGCATTTGTTGATGACAATAATTCTGAAGAAGGAAGAAAAATAATTTCTGATTTACAATCAAAGGGGATTTATAACCAGTCGGCACAGCATGTTGATATTGTTACAGATTTCCGTCCCGGTGGAAGCGGTAAAGCAGTTTACGTAGATGATGTAAAACTGGAAATTAAAGATAATATCTGGGTTGTACCGAAGAAATAAAAATAATCAGGAGAAACTTGCCAGAACAAAATATTAAAATAGCAGTAATTGGTGCCGGACCCGGCGGATATGCAGCGGCTTTTCTAGCAGCAGATCTGGGAATGAACGTAACACTGATCGATAAAGAAAAAAATCCCGGCGGAGTTTGTCTTTACAGAGGATGCATTCCTTCAAAAGCATTATTGCATGTAGCAAAACTTCTTGATGAAACCGATCAGGCAAAAAATTGGGGAATCGAATTTGGTAAACCGAATATCGATTTAGATAAGCTTCGTGAATGGAAAAACCAGGTAGTCGAGAAGTTAACAAGTGGTGTTGGAACAGTTGCTAAATATCGTAAAGTGAATTTTATCCAGGGAACAGCCAAATTTAAAGATTCGACTACACTCTCTGTTGAAAAGACTGGCGGCAATAAAGAAGAAATGACTTTTGATAAAATTATCATTGCCACTGGTTCAAGAATCGCAACAATAACTTCATTAAATCTTGACAGCAAAAGACTTCTCAATTCAACAACAGCACTTGATCTTCCTGCAATTCCGAAATCGCTTCTCGTAATTGGCGGCGGTTACATAGGATTAGAGCTCGGTTCGGTTTACCAGGCACTTGGCTCAAAAGTTTCTGTAGTTGAAATGCTTGACGGATTACTTCCCGGTGCCGATCGCGATCTTGTTTCCCATCTCTCAAAAAGACTTAAAGAAAAGTTTGAAAGCATTATGTTGAATTCTAAAGTTGTTGAGATGAAAGAAGAGAAAGATGGCATTAAAGTTAAGATAGAGGATAAAGAAGGAAAGACAACAGAGAATAATTACGATTACGTTTTGATGTCAATTGGGAGAAAACCTGATACATCTGGACTAGGATTGGAAAACACAAAAGTAAAAGTTAATGATCGTGGATGGATAAATGTAAGTAATCAAATGAAAACGGATGATCCTGATATTTATGCAATCGGTGATATTATTGGTGAACCAATGCTTGCTCATAAAGCCTCGCACGAGGGAAGAGTTGCAGTCGAAGTAATTGCCGGACATAAAGTTGCATTTGAACCAATGGCAATTCCTGCTGTTGTTTTTACTGATCCAGAAATTGCATGGGCGGGTTTGACAGAGAATCAGGCTAAAGAGAAAAAAGTTAAATACGAAGTAGCAAAGTTTCCTTGGGCCGCATCCGGAAGGGCAATTACATTTGACAGGTCTGATGGTGTAACAAAGATTTTAGTCAATCCTGAAAACCAGAGAATTTTAGGAATCGGCATTTGTGGTCCCGGTGCTGGTGAATTAATTGCCGAAGGTGTTCTTGCAATTGAAATGGGTGCAAATCTAACTGACCTTAAATTAACTATTCATCCTCATCCTACTTTATCAGAGACAATGATGGAAGCTGCTGAAGTATTCTTTGGGCAGAGCACTCACGTATATAGACCAAAGAAAAATTAGATATTTTCTTGTCTGATTCGCATTGTTTAAGTAGGCTTGTTTTAATAATTTTGACCTTCAATAATTAGAAAATCAGAGAACTAACAGAATAAATTATGACTAAACCACAGATATGGGTAGCAGCTTTTTTGGTTGCTTTCATTATACTTTTTGTAATTCAGAAATTAACTCAAAAGGAAGAAACCACTCGTGATTTTTCTTCCCAAATGAATAATCCAATGACCGAAGAAAATAATACTGATTTATCAGCCGAACAACTTATTAAAAATTT
>JARRKF010000164.1:0-4557 GCA_037388405.1 Ignavibacteriaceae bacterium
AATAGGTGCGGCTGTGGGTGGTACCGCAGGAGTTTTAATTGGAAACCATATGGATAAACAAGCTGAAGAGATAGAAAATAAAGTTGAAGGTGTAACTGTGGAAAGAGTCGGTGAAGGCATAGCACTCAAATTTGATTCTGGGATGTTGTTTGAATTCGATTCCTCAACATTGCAGCCCGAAGCTAAAGCGAATATCTATAAGCTTGCAAACATTCTTAAGAAGTATCCTGATTCAAATATCCTGATTGCAGGCCATACCGATTCGGATGGTTCAGAGCAATATAACCAAGCATTATCTGAAAGAAGAGCTAAAGCTGTATCAGATTATACAATGATGCAAGGGATTGCTTCTTCACGCCTTTCAACTATTGGATTAGGTGAAACCGAACCTATCGCAACAAACAGTACAGTTGAAGGAAAGCAGCTTAACAGAAGAGTTGAGATTGCAATTTTTGCAAATGAGGATCTTAAAAAGGCTGCTGAAAGAGGTCAGCTTTAATTAAGAGTTTTGGTTAATTCCTGATATTCAAAAATGAAACATTTCGGAGATATTTATAACGCAACGTTGGATCTTAAAAAAATAGAAACTAGCGGTTTAATTAAAGGACTTGCTTTTATGTATAACATTATACTTTGTCTTTCAATTTTACTGCTGTTTTTATAAAGCACTATTTCTAAAAAGGTTTTTGTTATTCTTGCTGGCTTTAAAGATGTAGTCCACTTTTCATCCCTTTGCCCTATTGAACAATACTAAACTTCTGCCTATCATATCAAGTAGTTCAGAAAACCATTACAATATTATTTAGTAAGGGTATCTAACATAACGGAATCAAACAAACAAACAGTTTAAATCGACAAAAAGGAGAAATTATCATGAAATACAAATATTTCATTCTAGCAGTTTTCCTGCTAATTGCAGGGTCAGTGTTTTCCGGTTGTGAAAACAATCGAGAGGATGCCAAAGAAGATGTTAAACAGGCAAATCAGGCTATGATAGAGACGCAGGCCCAATTTGAAAAGGAATGGCAGCAATTCAAAAACGAAGCCGAATTAAAAATTGAAGCTAACCAAAAGAAAATTGATGACTTCAAAGTGGCGATGAAAACGACCACCGAAAAATTCAAAGCTAAATACGAAAATGAAGTGCTAACATTAGAACAAAAGAATATCGAGTTGAAGAAGAATCTAAATAATTATAAGTATGAAGGAAAAGATAATTGGGAAAATTTCAAACAGAAGTTTAATAATGATATGGATAGTATTGGAAACGCAATTACTGATTTATTCACAGAAAAAAATTAAACAGTAATTGGCTGTTAAATAAACCTGATAAATCCTGAATCAGCTGCAATTATTTTTAAGGTAACTAAGGGATGAAACCAAAAACAGTTTTTATTATTGTGATACTTTTATTGTTTGCAATAATTATTATTCAAAATACTGAATTAGCTGGCTTTCAAATTTTATTTTGGAAGGTTGAAATGTCAAGGGCTATTCTGCTACCAATAATTTTTGTTGCCGGGTTAATTATTGGCTTTCTTGGTTGTTTAATTATTACCAAAAAGAAACAGTAATACTGTGAATAACGAAAAAGTAGTAATTAGTTTAGAACAGAACGTTACTAATTCAACGCTCAAACGAATTGCCTTCATTGGAAATTATTTACCTCGCCAGTGTGGAATTGACACGTTTACGACCGATTTGTGTGAAGCAATTGCTGAACAATACAGTAGCACAACATGCATTGCACTACCTGTCAACGATATAGCATCAGGTTATTCATATCCCTCCCGTGTTCGATTTGAACTCACGGAGAAAGATATAGATTCTTACTTAAGAGCCTCAGATTTTTTAAACATAAACAATGTAGATTTGGTATGTCTTCAATTCGAATATGGAATATTCGGTGGAAAAGCAGGCAGTCACATCTTAACACTCCTTCACGGATTACGCATGCCCATTGTTACAACTTTGCACACAGTACTAAAAAATCCTGCCCCTGATCAGCGGCGGGTACTGGAGGAAGTTGCGGCTTTATCAGATCGCCTGGTTGTTATGAGTGAACGCGGTTCTGAATTTCTGCGTGACATTTATAATGTGCCTTTGGAAAAAGTCGACTTTATTCCACACGGTATCCCTGATGTACCATTTGTCGATCCAAGCTTTAATAAAGATTTATTTGGGGTAGAAGGCAAAATAGTTTTACTAAGTTTTGGCTTACTCTCGTCGAACAAAGGAATCGAAAATGTTATATCTGCACTACCTGATATTATTGCCCGTTATCCCGACGTTGTTTATATAGTTGTTGGTGCAACACATCCTCATGTTATTCAAAATGAAGGCGAGACTTACCGTCTTTCTTTGCAATGGCTGGCTCAACAGAAAGGTGTGGAAAGTAAAGTTATCTTTTACAACCGTTTTGTTAGCCTGGAAGAACTTGTTGAGTTCATAAGTGCTGCAGATATTTATATAACACCTTACCTCAACGAAGCACAGATAACCTCCGGAACTCTAGCTTATACATTAGGAGCGGGTAAAGCAGTCATTTCTACACCCTATTGGTATGCACAGGAGGTTCTTTCGGAAGGAAGAGGTGTGTTGGTTCCCTTTCGAGATCCTGCAGCTTTGGCAGTACAAGTAATCAACTTACTGGAAAACGAAGCTGAACGGCATGCTATGCGTAAACGTGCTTACAAGTTTGGTCGAGCAATGATTTGGTCTGAAGTAGCAAAACGGTATATGGAAAGTTTTAAGCGTGCCAGAGTGGAACGCCGGCATTACATCCCTCCTAACTTTAGCGTTAAAGCATTAGATAAACATCCCTGGGAGTTACCTCCGATCAAACTCGATCATTTACAAAACATGACTGACGATACCGGCATGTTTCAACATGCACTTTTTACGGTGCCTAATTATTCTCATGGCTATACTACAGATGACAACGCCCGTGCTCTTCTTGTAAGTATTCTATTAGACGAACTGGGTAGCAGTGAGAATTTAGGATTAGCTTCACGCTATCTTGCATTCCTGGGATTTGCATTCAACATACAGACTAAACGTTTTCGAAATTTTATGGACTATCAACGCAACTGGTTGGAAGATATCGGTTCGGACGATAGCCATGGCCGAGCGATTTTAGCATTGGGAACTGTACTGAGTCACTCTCATTCACCCGCATTTAACAGTATGGCCGGTTGGTTGTTCGAGCAATCCATGCCGGCAATACTTAAAACTACAAGTCCCAGGGCCTGGGCTTTTGCACTTTTAGGTATCCACGAATATTCACAAAAATTTGCCGGTGACCGCAGGGCGAGCAATGTGCGGGATGAACTGGCAGGACGTCTTCTGAAATTATATGAAGAAAATAGTTCTGAAGAGTGGCGATGGTACGAAAATGAACTTTCATATTGTAATGCTGCTCTACCACATGCTTTGCTAACATGCGGCAAATCAATTCCCAACAGTGCAATGACTGATTCAGGATTGGAGTCGTTAAATTGGCTTTCCGATCTGCAGCGCTCCAGTGCAGGTCATTTTGTGCCGATTGGATCAAACGGATTTTATCAGAAGGGTGGGGAGAGAGCTCGTTTTGATCAACAGCCGGTTGAGGCCCAGGCGATGGTATCTGCATGTATCGAAGCATACCGGATTACCATAGACAAACGATGGCACAAAGAAGCCCGCCGTGCATTTGAGTGGTTCCTCGGACGTAACGATTTAAATCTTCCTATTTACGATCCTACAACAGGTGGCTGCCGGGACGGTTTGCATCCTGACCGCCCAAACAATAATCAAGGTGCTGAATCAACATTAGCGTTTCTGCAATCATTATTGGAACTCCGTTTATCTGAACAGACACATTTATCAACAGAGGTATTAGTGAAATGAATAATCAGCATCCAGAAGTTTTTCACCGTCATAAATCTAATCCGATTCTTACTGCAGAAAATTGGCCGTATCCTATTAATAGTGTATTCAATGCAGGTGCAACTTTATTACCTGATGGAACAACATTGCTTTTATGTCGTGTGGAAGATCGGCGGGGGCTTTCTCATCTTTGTGCTGCCCGTTCCTCAAATGGTATTGATGGCTGGAAGATTGATCCACAGCCAACTCTGCTGCCAGATCCTGATAATTATCCGGAAGAACTATGGGGTATTGAAGATCCGCGCATTACCTTTGTGCCCGAATTAAAAAAGTATGCTGTAGTTTATACTGCTTACACACGAGATGGTCCCGGTGTTGCCCTGGCACTGACAGAGGATTTCAAAAACTTTGAACGTTTTGGCGTTATAATGCCGCCGGAAGATAAAGATGCTGCGTTACTCCCTTATCGGATTGATGGAAACTGGGCTATGATTCATCGGCCTATGAGTCCTGCAAGAGCGCATATGTGGATTTCTTATTCACCGGACTTAAAAAATTGGGGTAAGCACGTTTTAATGATGGTTGCCAGGAAGGGTGCGTGGTGGGATGCAAATAAAATTGGTCTTTCACCTCCACCAATTGAAACGCCTTCTGGCTGGCTAGTGATTTATCATGGAGTAAAGCAATCTT
>JARRKF010000165.1:0-7209 GCA_037388405.1 Ignavibacteriaceae bacterium
CAGAGATTTATTTACTGTGATTGCATTAAATAGAGTTTCATGGTTTGGTGATGTAAACAGCGATGGTTTTATTGACATTCTTGATCTAATTATGGTTGTAGACCATATAGTTAGTGTTGATTCGTTGAATAGTAATGAACTAACTCGAGCAGATATTGCTCCCTGGTTACAAGGAAATCCATCTCCAAATCCGGATGGATTTGTAAATGTTCAGGATTTATCACTTATACAAAATATAATTCTAACCGGAATATATCCGAACGGAGTCTCCATTGGAAATTTTGATCATCAGTCTTTACCTAAGAGCAATGGAAATGAAGATGCAAAAGTTAGTTTGTATGTAACTAAGAAGGGGATTGAAGTTTATTTTGATTCTGAAGTAGGTATTCGTGGGGCACAAATTGAATTTGCAAATGTAAAAAATGATCCTGGAACTATAGTAATAAATACGGATCTTGGTCAGGGCTTTTATTACTATCAAAATGATGTAAAGATATTAAGAACACTTTTATATGATCCGTTGGGAGAGAAGTACATTGAATCCGGACAACATTTGATTGCGAGTATACCATTCAGTTTAACTGAACCGGATAAGGTTACACTTGAGAAAATTGTTCTTGTTGATTTGAGCAGACAAAAATTAGAAAACATTCAGGTTGAAATAGTGTATGGTAATCCACCATCAGTACCATCTGAATATACTCTTAATCAGAATTATCCTAATCCATTTAATCCAGGTACTACTATTGAATTTTCTTTACCTGATGATGTAAGCAATGTAAAACTCTCAATTTACAATGTGTTAGGAGAGAAAGTTGCAGAACTTGTTAACACTGCATTAACTGCGGGCAATTATCAATATCAATGGAATGCAAACAACTTTGCTTCCGGTATGTATCTTTATGAATTAAGGACTGACAAATTTGTTGCGGTAAAAAAGATGTTGTTGCTGAAATAGATAATATTTCAGTTCAAAAACACCCCTACTCAGCTTGTCTTTCAAACAGACGAAATTAGTAGGGGTTTTCATTTTTCTGAACTCCATTTATTATAATAATTAGCTTTTTGAACTCTCCCGCTTTCATAATTAGAAAGTACTTTCTTATCAATTTTTACACTTTTATTTGAAAAATTTACGTTTTTGGAAATAATTTTGGTCAATCTTGTCCATATTCTGTTGGTATAAAAATAGAACTTAAATCGAATTGAAATTAAATAAAAATAAACTGATAGTATCTTATTCTATGGACAATTATAGACAGAAAAATAATACAATTCTTTTCCTCGATATTGACGGAGTATTAAATTCAAAACTTTACTTTAAAAATTCATTTAACCCTGACGAAAACCACAGCAGGTTTGATGCTTATTCAGTGTATCTTCTTAAAAAACTTGTTGAGGAATTTTCGTTAAAGATAGTTATCACATCTCATTGGAGAAGCGGAATGGTTGAAAAGTTAATGAGTGAGTTGAAACGAAATGAACTTATTTCTTATCTTCACAAAGACAGCTTTACCCCAATTTTAAGATCAGCTCAACGTGGAACCGAAATTAAAGAATGGCTTGACGCCCATCCTGAAATTAACGAATATATTATTATAGATGATAATGAGAATATGCTTGAAGAGCAAAAATGTAAATTTGTTAAGACAGATGCTTTTGCCGGATTGATTGATGAAAATTATTATAATGCGAGGGAAATTTTACTGTCGGTTGACGCAGTAAAAAAATAAAGCTATCTGCTACTATTAAAATACTTTTGCACAATTTTCGACTTACAAATAGTTTGATGAAACAAAAGGATCTACTTTTCATTCTCAAACATTTTAATACTATTCATTCACTCTCTTAATTACTATATTTCATATAAAATTTTCTAACTTTTTTTGAGTTTATGTGCGAGTAATTATTCGAACTTTCATTCTTGTATTAATTCTCCTCTCAATTGAAATCCTTGCACAAGTGGAAAATGTTCCTCTCGATCATCCTGTATATACCTTTCTGAAAGAAATGAAGGTAAAAAACATTCTCACTTATATAGGTGATGATATTCCAAACCTCTCAAGATTTCAGGTTAAAAATTATTTAAAAGAAATTGAGAGTAAAGTTAATGAACTAAGTAAAACGGAAAAGGATTTTTTGGAAAGATATAGAGTAGAATTCTATGAGATTATAGATACAGCCAACACTAATTATTTTTTTCAGCCTGGAAAAGGTTTTTCAACAACTTTATCCGAAGCATTTTCAAACAAAGTAAAATATTTTTATGCGTACAGTGAAGATAATGCAAATGTTTATATCGAAATGATTGGTCATTATAGGTATGGGGCACAATTTCAACCTAAGATAAATAATACACACCTTTTTGATATAGGATTTAGATTTCATGGAACTTTGTTTAATCATTTGGGATATAATCTTTCATTTTTAAAGGGAGGAGCTGAAGGTAATAGAAAAGTAGCTGAATTAATTGATCATCGTCTATTACAAAATTATAAGTGGATTGAAAATACTGAGAACATAGGCAACTATGATTTTACCGAAGGATATATCAAATATCAAACAGAACCTGTAACAGATATGAACCTTTCCATTCAAGTAGGCAGGGAACAAAAGACTGTAGGATATGGATACAGTAGTAGTTTGATTCTCTCAGGCTATGGCCCCCCACTTGACGCTATAGAATTTAATTTTGATTATGGCATTGTTCACTTTACATCTATTCACGGTTCAACTGTTGGCGACTATTCAATTGATCGTTATAAAAGATATACAAAATACTGGGCATTTAACCGCTTGGCGTTATCATTTAATAATCTTTTTGATATTGGTATTGGAGAGAGTATTATTTATTCAGGAAGAGGATTAGAGCTTGCATATTTAACACCGCTTGGATTTTATAAATTCCTTGAGAATTCAGTTCAGGATAGAGATAATGGTAACCTCTATTTTGATTTACAGACGAGCTTTATTCCAAATTTGGAAATTCAGGCAACATTTCTTCTTGATGAAAATATACTTTCAAATCTTCAGGATTTACAAAGCTATAAAAATAAAACTGCTTATCAAGTTGGATTATTCTGGTATGAAGCCTTTAAAGTAAATAATCTTTCTTTAATACTTGAATACACAAAAATAAGACCGTTTGTATATACACATTTTAATATTGAAAACAATTACACAGCCTGGGGAACGATTCTAGGACATCCGATTGGACCAAATGCGGATGAGCTATTTACCAGTTTATCATATAATTTAACGGACTGGGTAAGATTATCTTGTGAATATCATTTAATTAGAAAAGGTGAAAATGTGTATGACTCTGAAGGTAATCTGATTAAAAATGTTGGGGGCGATGTAAACTTAACGCATGGAGAAAATCCACAATATAAAGAAGCATTATTTTTAGATGGAATAAGAGTAAATAATAATGTTTTTCGTTTTGGATTAAGAGTTGAGCCAATAAGAGATTTTATTTTTTATATTCTATATGAATATAACAATGAGAGGAATATAACCGCAGGTACGACTTTAAACCAAAGTTATGGTGAATTTAGATTTACTCTAAATTATTAATATTAATCCTCATCTTTTTACATTCAAAAAAATCTGAAATATTTGTGGGCGCTAGTGGATTTGAACCACTGACCTCCTGCGTGTGAGGCAAGCGCTCTAACTAGCTGAGCCAAGCGCCCTGTGAAAAACTTCAATTGATAAAAAACAAAATTCAAATAAAATTGGATATCAAAACAGAAAGAGTAAATCTATCATTTTTCTGAAATTAGGAATTTGAATTTTACAATTTGTTTGAGGCTAGGATTTTGATATTTGAGATTTTAACGAGTGGGAGCTAAAGGATTCGAACCTTTGACCCCCTGCTTGTAAGGCAGGTGCTCTGAACCAGCTGAGCTAAGCTCCCAATAAATTAGGGAACAAATATCAAATTATTAGATTAAAAAACCAAATTTTTAGTATTAACTAATTGAGCGGGCGACGGGGTTCGAACCCGCGACATCCAGCTTGGGAAGCTGACACTCTACCAGCTGAGTTACGCCCGCAATTGCAAAAAGAAGCAATTAATTTTGACTTTAAAATAATCTTTTTCATTTGTATCTCAAATCAAACTATTATTGTGGCCTGTAATTAGCTGCAAATAATGTAGGAGCGAGGGCAAAACTCCTAAAATTTGGGCGAAATTTTTTCAGAACCTAAAGTCTTTTAACTCGGGTTAAAATTACTAAAGGATGCTATGCTTACTGGTATAATTATTTTTTCAATAGTAACTGTTGTTACTTTATACATACTTTTGGGCGCTCGTCAATCTTAAAAAAGTATTCTATCTATTCTTTTTAAGAATTAAGGTAAAATACGCGTCTACCATCTTCTTAGATTTCAATAAAAACAATCTTCCAGGTTAAATATTTTCTTTATGGGATTTTTGCGTGATTATAAATTAACCACAAATTGATTAATTAAATTAGGTAAGACAAATGATTTAATTATTTTTTCTAATGAAAGTAAAATAATCAGCTAGTTATTTGAGATTTGTTCGATGGGAACCATATAACTGGCAAGAGCTTCTTCAATTGTGTTGTATTTTTCAAAAATTTCAATAGCTCCAGTAAGATGCAAAACAGCATGGTTAAAGTTGCCTGATTTGACAAGTTTTAAAGTACCACCTTTGCTTCTGGTCTTTTTCCATATCACTACCAGAACCCCTACAAATGTTGAATCAAGTGATTTACAATTATTTAATGATATGATAATGTTGTGAAAGCCATTCTCAATCTCCTCTTCTACTAAACTTTTAAATTCAATTGCTTCTTCAAAAGTTGCTTTATCAATATTGATTGAAGCAATTAAATAACCACAGTAATGTTTTAATTCAAAGTTTTGCATTTTGCCCTCGTGCGAAATTGTGTAATTATGATTCCCAATATTTATGCCAGCATGCCTATCATAATAATCGAATAATCACTTCTAAGATTTAAAGAATGTTTTCTTAAAATAGCTCTTCATTTAAGTTATTAAATGTGAAGAGAACCCTCAAAACAATAGTTTCGAAGAAATAATAGTGCCAGATATTTTGTATGTAAATACAATAAAATCGTTAAAAATTGTGTATCATAATCGGTTATGTCTTAATAAAACGTATCAGAACAAAACAAGGTTAAAAGGAAAATATTGAATCGATTATAAAATGTCGATGGAACAATCATTGTTCATTATTTTGAAGAACTTTAAGGGCAAAGTCAACTAAACTATTTCAATCATTCACAAGCATTTACCTAAATTTTAGCTTGTGACTTTGGAGGGCAAATGAAAGTATTCTTAGGGTCTCCTAATAGTAGGGTGTCAACTGTATTTATTATTTTTGAGCTAATTGTGATTGCTCTATTAACTGTTGTATTAATAAATACAAATAAGAGAATTTATCGGGCAAATAATAATATTATTTCCAAAGATGGATTAATTTATAGAAACGGAGAATCTAATCCTTACACCGGACATATTCTTGATACTCTTGATAATAAAGTTATTATAGAATATGATGTTGTGAACGGAAAAAAGGATGGTGCCTTCTACGTTTCAACGATAGAAGGAGTTTTTACAGTTTATGGAATAATTAGTGACAATAAAAATGTTGGCTGCTGGAAATATTTTTATGATAGCGGTCAATTACAATGTAGTGGATATTATGATAATGATCTTCCCACGGGTAAGTGGCAATGGTTTAACGAAAATGGTTCCTTAAAAACAGATGGAATATTTTTAAGGGGAAAAAAGGAAGGAAAATGGATTGAATACGATGAAGATGGTTATATGATAAGAATTATTAATTACTACGATGGAGAAATTTTAAGTAAGGTCGAGATATTAAAACCTAAAATTATTTGATATCAATAATTAAATAATATTAAAAATAATATCTATTACTCATAAAATTTTTTCTTTAAATCTTTCTCCCTTGGACCTATCTATAAATTAGTAAACTTCAGAGAATTCTTCAGCAACCTGAATTTTTCTATATTAATTGTTATGACATTTTTGTCGATTTAAGGGATTTTTACTGTATCAAAAATTTAACTTTTTTCTTACTGTTATCATTCTCATACAATCCATCGCAATTTTTCCCAAAATTTGTTCAATAATCAATTGTTTTATTGGAATACTCGTTGTTTGAACACTGCCAATTAGTTAGAAATTTTGACTAAATAATGTTTGACAAATCAATAGTTAAAGAACCTATACTGATTAAAAATTCTTTCAGGACATTATGGGGAGCAAATCCAAAATAACTAAAGCATTTTCCTTAATAATTATATCAGAAATTCTCTTTGCTTCATTTTTATTTGGATACATACTTAATATAAATAACAAAGATAAGGAAAGTGATGAAGCCTGCCTGATTCTAAATAAAGGCTTAATATTCATCGAAGGTGACATCGTTCCATTCACAGGAAGAATCCAGGATACGTTAAGTAATAATTTAATTGTAGAATTTAACGTAGTGAATGGAGTTAAGGATGGTCAATATTTAGTTTTTAATACTGGTGGAAAACTAGTTGTTTCAGGTTGGATTAAGCAGAATAAAAATTTCGGCCCTTGGGAATACTATTATGATAATGGTCAGCTAAGATGCATTGGCAGCTATCTGGATGATAAACAATCAGGCAAGTGGATATGGTATCAAAGAAACGGGCTTAAAGAGTGTGAGGGCACTTTTTTAAATGGATCAATGCAAGGTAAGTTTTTGAAATACGATGACAATGGCGATGTAAAATTTATGATAAATTACATATCAGGAGAAGTAATAAATTTTGTCGAGTATAATAAACCAATAATGATTTAGTTAAATAAATTATTTAAAAGCATCTTTCAACAATTTTGTCTGCTGTTGCATAGAGATTAAATATGAACCTACAGCAGGGCTTGCACTTTCCGGTCTGCCAGAATAATCAAGTTCACAGTTTTTCGGTAAATCTTTTACCAAACGATTCGATAAGAAATTCCACGCGCCCATATTTTTTGGTTCTTCCTGCACCCATTTCAATTTTTTAATAGAGGTATAGCTTGAAATTATTTTTTGAATCTTTTTTGAAGGATAAGGATAAAATTGCTCGAGACGAACAATTGCAGTATTAACAATTTTATTTTCCTTTCTGAACTTAAGTAGATCATAATAGACTTTGCCATTTGTTAGAATCA
>JARRKF010000166.1:0-4126 GCA_037388405.1 Ignavibacteriaceae bacterium
CAAAGGCATCTACGACTTGGAGGAACTGGCCGTGGATTTGGATTCATCTGTGTCCAACCCCTTCGACCCTAAACAGATCGATCTCCAGGTACAGTTCAGCTCACCAAGCGGCATGCAACCGATGAAATTTCGATTGGAAATTTTGTTCTTACAGGCGGTGAACTTCCGGCTTTAATTATTATCGATGCAATCGTTAGGCTATTACCGGGAGTCCTAAATGATAGTGAAGCAGCACTTGATGATTCATTTCAGGATGGTGAAATAGTCGAAGCACCATATTTTACCAGACCTGCAGAATACAGGGGGATGAAAGTCCCTGAAATTCTTCTTTCAGGAAATGAAAAAGAAATTGATAAATGGAAAGAAGAACAATCAAAAATTTTAACTGAAAAATGGCGGAAATTAAATTCGGCTTAAGACCAAGTATCTTTAGCTTAAATCAAGGAGAAAAAGATGGATAAAATAACAAACATATTAAAAGAAAAACCCCGAACGGATCTTCCTGTTTTTGGATCAGGAGACCACATAAAAGTTTATGTGAGTATTATTGAAGGCGATAAGGAAAGAATACAGCCTTTTGAAGGAGATGTAATAAGTATTCGAGGCACCGGATTAAATAAGTCCTTTACAGTCAGGAAGATTTCAAGCGGTGTTGGAGTTGAAAGAATATTTCGCTTCAATTCACCTAAAATTTCTAAAATTGAAATCCTTAAAAAGGGAAATGTAAGAAGAGCAAAGCTTTATTATTTGCGGAACCTTTCCGGTAAGGCAGCACGAATCAAGGATAAGAGAGCTCAATAATTTATGATGCCGCCTTCCGGCGGCTTTTTTATTTATGGAAACAAAATTAATTCTACCCCAAAATATTTTTTCAAGAATATTTTCATTAGAGTTACAGGTTGAAAACAAAATCCAAACAGAATATATTCCTTCTTCATTAATCGCTAGAAGAATTTCTGAAGAAAAGAGTTCTGTTGGATTGATTCCGACTCTTGACCTGATCACAAATAAAGATTTATTCATCTCATCGAAAATTGGAATATCATTTGACGCACTTCTTTCAAATGCATACATTCACTTCAAAGAGGAACAGACAACAATTGATGAAATATTTCTTAAAGGTGATGTGACCTCCAATGAGGTTATTCTTAGTAAAATCCTTTTCAAAGAATTTTATGATGTGGAAGTTAAAACTACTCTTCTTAACCGTGAACTGGTTGATTTAAGTGAAAATATTCTGATAGTTGGTGATGATAATTTTGAGGGCGAAATTTTTCTGAATGGTTTAAGTTTTTCTGAAGAAATAATTGAATTGATAAATGCTCCTTACGTAAACTTTGTGCTTGCCAGTAAAACTGATAACACATTGAAAGAATTCAATTCCAAATTTCTGGATGTCTTTAAGATTGGTCATTCGGAAAAATATGGTGAATTATTACCAAAACTTTCACAGATTTCAATTGATTTCATTACTGTGAATATACAACATCTTGTTTTTGATTTTGATGAACAAGACCTGGAAGGCATTAAGCTTCTTTTGCAAATGCCGTATTATTATGGATTGATAAAAGAAATGATAGAATTGAAATTTGTGTGAAATGAAAGGGCGACTCACCAAGTCGCCCTATTAAATATAAATTTAGATTTCTACGTGGCTTACGCTAATTACATTTGGGTTTTCGCTCATCTTTTTAAGCATATCAGATGAAGCAGCATTCTTCAACTTCATTGTGCAGCTTGCAGCAATTCCACCATCAAAAATTACATTCTCGATTTCCTCAATATTTATGTCACCTTCTCTTAGTAAATCGAGAACACCTGCAAGAACTCCGGGTTTATCAAAATGTTTAACAACTAACTGATAATGAGCATCTGTCAATCTTGCTCTGTTTACCCAGTGATCAATTACACCACTGTGCGTGAAATGATTAATAATATTTATTGTTTCTTCAGCTACGGCATCCTGAGCCTGTGCTGTTGATGCACCGATGTGATGTGTTACATATACATTTGGATTATCCTGTAATTTCGATTTTACTTCACCTGTTTTCGCTTCTGGTTCACCTTTAAATACATCGCAGGCGTAGCGTATGTTCTTTTCCTTAATTGCTTCAAGAAGATCATCTTCAACAATAACGTCCTGACGTGAGGTATTAACTATAAGTGCACCATCCTTCATATAACTAAACATTTTTTTATTGAATAATCCTTTTGTTTCAGGTGTTGAAGGAAGATGAATTGTAATGATATCACACAAAGGAAGAAGCTGGTTCATCTCGGAAAAATCTTTTATCTGTACTCCTTCAATTCTTGTAATGTCTTTTCCGTAAACGTTCATTTCAAATGCATGAGCACGCTTTGCAACTTCTTTACCAATATTTCCGACTCCAATAATACCAAGTGTTTTTCCTTTTAATCCTTGTCCTTTGGAATATTTATCTTTATTCCAGACTCCCTTTTTGAAATCAGCCACATTATCGGGGATAAAACGATCTAATGCAAGCATTAATCCGATTGCGAGTTCTGCAACAGCGACTGCATTCATTCCGGGACAATTTGCAACGTAGATACCTTTCTTGTTTGCAGCAGCTATGTTGATATTATTTACTCCTGAACCAGCACGAATAATTAGATTTAGTTTTTTAGAATTGTTTATTGTCTCTTCGTTTACAACAGTCGAACGAACTACAAGTATATCAACTTCTTTAGCTGCTTCTGGTAAATCTTTTTCTCCTAGTTTTGGCTGATAATCAACATCGAGTTGAAGATTTTTCATTTTCTGAATATACTTTTCAGGAAATTTATCTGCTACTAATACTTTTAATTTCATGATTACCTCTGGTTTATTTTTTCGAATTTGTTTTGAGATTTAATTTCTATATCATACTTCGACAAGCTCGGTATGACCATTTAGTTTACATTCTTAAGGAATACCCGGAAACGATTCAACAAATTTAATTTTAATATCTGCAAAAGATTCAACAATTTTTACTTTAACATCTGGAAATGAATCTACAATCTGCCACTCACCGCAATCGTTGGGGAAAGAATCAACTATCTTAACCTTTAAATCAGGAAAAGATTCAACAACCTGCACCGTAAGATCCGGGAATGATTCAACAAATTGAAACTTACCATTTAGTTTAATTCCATTGAAAGTACATTCATCTTTGTCAATTTGGTCTTTATCTTGAGCAGTTACGACACCTGACAAAGTTAATATACCGATGCATAATATTATTTTTAAGTTCAGAGATTGCTTCGTCAATTTTTTCCTCGCAATGACGTATTACTTATTTTAACATTGGAATTTTGACGTTCCAATTTTTTGCATTCTCAATGGCTTGCTTGTAGCCTGCATCGGCGTGTCGCATAATTCCCATTCCAGGATCGTAAGTTAGAACTCGTTCCAACCTTTCTTCTGCTTCTTTTGTTCCATCGGCAACTATAACCATTCCTGCATGGATTGATTTTCCTATTCCAACACCACCTCCATGATGAACAGAAACCCAGCTTGCACCACCGATTGTATTCATTAAAACGTTTAGAATTGGCCAATCTGCAATTGCATCGCTTCCGTCAATCATTCCTTCAGTTTCCCTGTTTGGAGAAGCAACAGAACCGCAGTCAAGATGATCTCTACCAATTACAATCGGTGCTTTAACTTTTTTATCTGCTACAAGTTTGTTAAATATCTTTCCCATCTTTGCACGTTCACCATAACCAAGCCAGCAAATACGCGAAGGCAAACCCTGGAAGTGAACTTTCTTTTGAGCCATATCAATCCAGTTCATTAGTGCTTTATTTTCAGGGAAGGTTTCTTTTACGGCTTTATCAGTTTCGTAAATGTCATTCGGATCACCGGAAAGTGCAGCCCAGCGGAAAGGACCTTTTCCATCGCAGAAAAGAGGACGAATAAATTCAGGAACAAATCCCGGAATATCAAAAGCGTTGTTTACTCCATTCTCTTTAGCTTCACCACGAATGTTGTTGCCGTAATCAAAAGTTTTGGCTCCACTTTTCTGAAACTCTAACATTGCCTGAACGTGTTTAACAATTGTTTGCCTTGAAAGTTTGATGTACTTATCAGGATCAGACTTTCTTAATTTAATAGCGTCCTCGAAAC